>JBQTHW010000226.1:0-11892 GCA_052389495.1 Methanobacteriota archaeon
GTGCCGAAGGTTAACTACCTAAAGCGACTCCGGCAGCTCACGCGGAAGAAGGGCATCGTCCTGATCTTCGACGAGGTGCTCACGGGGTTCCGCCTGGCGTACGGGGGCGCGCAGGAGTACTACGACATCCGGCCGGACCTGACGGCGTTCGGGAAGATTGCGGGGGGCGGCTTCCCCCTCGCCGGGTTCGGCGGAGAGAAGCAGATCATGGATGTCCTCGAGCCGGGCCGAGGCTGGCGCTCCGGCACGTTCCACGCGGGGACGTACAACGGCCACCCGGTCAGCGTCGCGGCGGGCCTCAAGTGCCTCCAGATCCTCGGCGAGCATCCGGAGTTCTACGACCATATCAACGCCCTCGGGCGCCAGCTGTACGGAGGGCTCCAGGATCTCGCGGACGACCGGCGCCTCCCCGCATGGGTCGAGTACGTCGGGTCGATCGGGAACGTGTACTTCACGTCGAAGGACGAGATCCGGAACTACCGAGACCTCTTCAGCGCGAACACGAAGCGCTGGTGGAACTGGTTCATCCACTGCCTCGGGAACAACGTCCTGTTCGGCATCCCGAACACGGGCGAGCGCGCGTTCATCTGCACGGAGCACACGGAGGAGGACATCGAGTGGGCGCTCGAGGTCGCCGACGGAGGATTCGCCGCCGTCGCGAAGCAGGCCCGGCAGCAGAAGGAGCGCGCCCCCGCCGTGAAGCTCCAGGCGATCCGCGCCCAGGCCGCCGTGTACGGCGAGACGTCGCTCCCGCCGAGCGTCTGACCGAAACGGCCAAGGCCGCGTCGCCCGAACCTCCCGCCGGAGCGGCGCAAAGTATATCGCCCGCCCGAGCGGTCCGAGCGCGTCGAGGGGACGGATCGTGGCGAAGGTCTCGAGGAAGTCCGGCGCGAAGCGCGAGTTCAAGATGTACATCGGCGGGAAATGGGTCGACTCCGAGGACGGGGAGACGTTCGAGCTCGTGAGCCCCGCGTCGGGCGAGACCCTCGGGACGTTCCCCCTCGGGACCGTCGAGGACACGAAGCACGCGGTCGAGGTGGCCGTGGAGGCCCAGGAGAAGGTCGCCCGCATGCCGATCCAGGAGCGGTGTCGGATCGGCGCCCGGGTCGCCGAGGAGGTCCGCCGGTTCGTGAAGGAATACGCCGTCGACTGCTCCCTCGAGCACGGCAAGCCGCTCCGCGAGTCGATCGTGGAGGTCGAAGACGTGATCCCGAACCTACTGTGGCAGGTCGAGGACCTCAAACGCTGGGACGCGCCGGTCCAAGAAGGGTACTCGAAACCCGACGTCCTGTACATGTCCCTCCACGAGCCTCTGGGGACCGTCGCCGTGATCTCGCCGTGGAACTTCCCGTGGGTCCTCCCCTCGGAATTCGTGGTGCAGGCCTTCCTCGCGGGCAACTCCGTCGTCTGGAAGCCCGCGAGCAACACGCCGATCAGCGCGGTCCACCTGATGGAGAGCGTCGACCGCGCAGGCGTGCCGCCGGGGTTCATCAACATGGTCACGGGCCCGGGGGACGCCGTCGGCACGACCCTCGTGGAGCATCCGCTCGTCGACGGCATCGGCTTCACGGGCGAGACGTCGACGGGCCTCGACATCGCAAAGCGCGCGGGACTGAAAAAGCTCACGCTGGAGCTGGGTGGCCTCGGGCCGCTCATCATCATGGACGACGCGAAGATCGAGCCCGCGGTCGAGGATATCATGTTCGGATGCTTCACGAACACGGGCCACTGCTGCGTCGCGAACGAGCGCGTGTTCGTCCATGAGAGGATCCACGACAAGGTCGTCAAGACGCTCGTCGAGCGCACGCGGAAGATGAAGGTCGGTTTCCCGCTCGACAACGACTCGGACATGGGCCCCGTGAACAACCGGCCCACCCTGAAGAAGATCGAGGCGAACGTCCGCGACGCGGTCGACCGAGGCGCGCACGTCGTCGCCGGTGGGAAGCGGGTGGCCGGGATGCCGACGGACCTGTATTACGCCCCGACGGTCGTGGACGGCGTGACGACGGACATGGACTTCAATACCGTCGAGACGTTCGGCCCCGTCGCCCCCGTCTTCGAGTTCAACGACCTCGACGAGGCGATCGAGCAGGCGAACGCGCCGCGGTACGGTTTGAGCATGGCGATTCACACCGCGAACCTGCGCGTCGCAATGGAAGCCGCGAAGCGCCTCAAGTCCGGGCAGATCTTCATCAACGAACCCGTCTATTCCTGGGACTACATGAACGCCTGGGGCGGGTTCCGCAACAGCGGGCTTGGGCGGATCGCCGGGCGGTGGACCCTCGACGCCTTCTCGGAGGTCAAGACCGTCATGATCAACGTCGGGCGCAGCCCCTGGCCCGAATAGGCGCGCCGGGAGCGCACGGCCCACGCCGGCAGGGGGCTATCGCTTCACGACGACCGCATTGCTCGGGTTCCAGCCGACCCGGATGCGGCTCCCGATCTCGAACGACTGCCCGATGTCCGCGATCTGGACGTTCGCCGTGAGGCGCGGTCCTAGGTCGAGTTCGACGAGGACCCTGCTCGCCAGGCCGACGTACACCTCGTCCACGACCCGCCCGTCGAAGACGTTCGCGCACGCGCTCGCCTCCGGGCCGACGCGGATCTTCTCCGGCCGAACGGACACGAACACGGACTCCCCCGTCGCCACCCCGTCCGCCTCTGCGAGGATGTCGATCGCCTCGTGCTTGACGACGGCTCGGCCTTCACGGACCTCCTGAATCGTCCCGCTCAGGATGTTCGCCTCTCCGATGAAACCGGCGACGAACTTCGTGGCGGGCCGCTCGTAGATGTTCTGGGAGTCCCCCATCTGCTCGATCTTGCCTCGGTTGATTACGCCGATCACGTTCGACATCGTGAGGGCCTCTTCCTGGTCGTGCGTGACGAAGATGAACGTGACGCCGAGCCGCCGCTGCAGTTTCTTCGTCTCGACCTGCATCTGCTTCCGCAGCTTGAGGTCGAGCGCCCCGAACGGCTCGTCGAGGAGGAGGACCCGGGGCTCCGTGATGAGCGCCCGGGCGAGGGCGACGCGCTGCCGCTCGCCGCCGCTGAGCTGCGTAATCTTGCGCCCTCCGTACTTCCGGTGCGGCAGCTCGACGAGGTCGAGCGCCTCATCGACGCGCTTCGCGATGATGTCCTTCGGGACCTTCCGCATGCGCAGCCCGAACCCGATGTTGCCTGCGACCGTGAGGTGCGGAAACAGCGCGAGGCTCTGGAACACCATGCTCGTGTCCCGCTCGTACGGCGGAAGGTCCGTGACGTCCCGGCCGCCGATCAGCACGCGGCCCGCCGTGGGTCGTTCCAGGCCGCCGATCATCCGGAGGATCGTCGACTTGCCGCTTCCGGACGGGCCGAGGAGCGTGTAGAAGGCGCCCTTCTCGATTCCGAAGGACACCCTGTCCACGGCCGTCACCTGGTTGTCAAACACCTTCACGAGGCCCTTCACCTCGACGTCGTACTGCGCCACCCTATCCCCCCGTACCGACGAATACGTCCATGCTCTCAAATCCGGAAAAGCTGACCGCCCCGCTTCCCGAGCTTCGTCATGACGAACACGAAGACGAACGAGAGGACGAGCACGATCGTCGCCGCCGCATTCACGCGCGGGCTGAGAATCTTCTTCGAGATGAGCCCCCATATCAGCACGGGCAGGGTTTGCACGTTCCCGCCGACGAGGAACAGGGTCACGGGGACCTCGTCGAACGAGAACGTGAAGCCGAGCAGGATCGCCGAGATGATCCCGGGCATGATGTTCGGCAGCGTGACGCGGAAGAACGTCGTGAGTTCGTCCGCGCCGAGGTTCATCGCGGCCTCCTCGAGAGTCCGGTCGAACTCGCGGAAGCTGATGATCAGGACGAGCGTGGCGAGCGGGATGTTGAACGTCGTGTGTCCGATGACAATCGACGCGAGCCCGAATTCCCACTGCAGCGGGGTGGGCGCGTTGAAGCCGAGCGACAGCGGGCCCAGGACGTAGTAGTTAACGAAGCGGATTAGGATAGCGAGCGAGATGCCCAGGACGATACTCGGGACGACGAGTCCCAGGTACATGAGGGAGCGGAGGACGCCGCGCGCGCGGAACCGGTATCGTGTGATGGCGAAGGCGGCGAGGAGCCCGACGAAGACCGCGATCAGGGACGAAGCGCCCGCGATCACGAAGCTGTAGAAGATCGCCCCGAGAGACGCCTCGTCCTCGAAGAGTCCGTCGCGCGTCGGGTTGCCCCCGATCCACCAATCGAGGGAGAAACCCTGCAAGATGACGGTATCGATTCCTCCGTTGAACGAGAAGATGGCCACGATGATGAGGGGCACGAAGAAGAACAGCAGCATGACGAGCGTGACGAACCCGAGGATGTAGCGACCCGCTTTCTCGGATACCACGTCGAGCGCCTTCTCCCAGCCGGCGCGGTGGATGGGTCCCCCGAGGAGTCGCGCTCCAGGGCCGGTCGCGACGCCTCCGTCGGGCATCGTGGTGGCGACCGGGGCGGGCTCCGCCCCTCGTTCCCGGCGGAACATACTCCGTACGTAGCGCCACAGCGGCCCGAGGATTCGGGACCGCACCTCCGTCTCTCCCTCCTCCTCCAGCTCCGCGTACTTCCGGTAGACGCTGATGAGAAGCACCGTGACGATTATGATGAACAAGGCGGATCCCGACGCGAGCGGCAGCCCGCCGATCAAGTTGAACTGGTCCGTGATGTAGTTCCCGATAAACTGCCAGGCCCGGCCGCCGACCAGGGTGAGCTCGATGAACGAGCCGACCGTCGTGATGAAGATCAGCACGGACCCGACGATCATCGCAGGGTACGTCAGCGGAAGCGTCACATGGAGGAAGGCGCGCCACCGGCTCGCTCCCAGGTCGTACGCGGCCTCGAGGAGAATCGGATCGAGCTTCGAGAGAGAGGCGAATAGGGGAAGGATCATGAACGGGAGCCAGACGTACATCAGGGTGAAGACGACCATCTGCCCCGTGTTGAGCGTGAAGAATCCCCCGACCCAGTCGCTCACGAACCCGAGCCCGACGCCACGTAGGCCCGTGTGGAAGAACGACTCCGGAAAGTCTGACGTGAAGGGGAAGACCGCGTAGATCCGCACGATGAAGCTCACCCAGAACGGAATCACGACGAGCCCCATGAGGACGCCGCGCCACCGCTCCTTCGCGATCCGGGCGATGTAGTACGCCATCGCGTATCCGACGACGAGGGAGATCACGCTCGTCAGAGCGGCCATGCCGAACGTCCTGAACAGAAGCGGGAGGACCGTCGCGCCGGCGCCGATCGAGATCGCGTCGAGGTAGTTCGAGAGATCGAAGGGCCAGATCTGGAGGGAGTAGGCGTCATCGTAGTACGAGAGACCGTAGACGCCCACGAAACCCAGGGGAACGACGAGGAAGAAGAGGAGCCAGAACATCGGGAGCGCGAGGACGAGGGCGAGCCGCAGCTCCGGGGAGAAGCGGGTCGCACGCGCGATCCGCTTCCCAAGGCTCATCCTAACCGGTTTTTGAAGAAGGGGCGAGGGGGCCTTGGCCCCGGGCTGCGTCACAACTCCTCCCGACCGGCCGCTGGAATGAGACGTTGCGCTTTAACGCTTTGTATGAAACCGCACCCCCGCTACGCACTCTCCGGACTGGGAGCCAACTCTTATATCGGAAGCGTGCGTCTATGCGGGTGACCGCTGGATCGGGACTCGATCGAGTTCGGTGGCCTAGGGGGCGTCGCATGGCAGCTCCGGGATCGCAACCCATCTCGCGTCGTTCTTTCGTGAAGTACGGCGTCATCGGCGGCGTGGCGGCGGCGGGCACGGCCTCCGCACTCGTGTACCCGTCCGGCTGGCAGAAGTGGCTGACGTACGGACAGAAGCCCTGGGAGATCGCGCCGGGCGTCGTGGACTACGACATCGTGAAGGAGCGCTCCTGGGGTCCGACCGAACTCGATTTCGCGAACGACATCCGCAGCAGCCCGCTCGAGGCGCGCGTCCTGAACATCGCACAGTGGTACGACTACTGGCCCGGCTCGGTCGTTCGGAACTTCACGACGTGGATGCAGCAGAAGTGGCAGCTGGGCGGCGTCCGCATCGTGTGGACCTCCAACATCTATACGTCGAACGAGGAGCTGTTCACGTGGGTGACCCAGACAGGCCGGAAGTTCGACCTCATGTTCCCGACAAACTACACGGTCGAGAGTCTCGAGAAAGCGGGCCAGCTCGCGAACATGAACAGGGAGTGGATCCCGAACTACACGAACATCTTCGGCCGCGTTCCGACGACGTTCCCGATCGGATTCCAGACGAGCCGGCCTGAGTTTTACTATACAGTCCCCGATCCGAATTTTCCTGACGACCGAACGAAAGACATCCGAGTGCCGACGCAGCCGACGTATCCTGGCCTCACGGACGAATACGGGAACGGGACGAACAACATCGCTGCCGTCGACTTCAAGGACCCGGTGCGCAACGGATACGCCTACCGCGGAAACACGACGACGTACCCAACCCAGAAACCCCACCCGAGCGGGCTCCAGTGGGGCGAGCAAGACGGGCTTCTCGCCGCCGCCTACCAATGGGGAACGACAGGGATCGGCTATCGGACCGACGTGTTCCGTCGCACCGACATCGAGGCGCTCGGCTGGAAGGTCTTCGAACTCACCTTGTACACGAATCCGGACTGGTACAACCCCGACACGCAACGCGTCGAGTCGCGGACGTTCGCCCTTTCGGGCAAGACGATGATGCTCGACGACATGCGCGAGGTGTTCACCGCCGCGCTCAAGGAAATCGGCTGGAAGATCCAAGAGGAGTTGCGCTCGCAGGGACTGACGACCGCGGACCCGACGCCGTTTGTGCGGGACACGGGTCCGACGTCTCCCTCTGGGTCGACCCCCGCGACGTACGCAGAGACTCCTTTCAACGGAGAATTCCAGTACTCGAACAACGAGTTCGCGGCGGACAAGCTCCGGGAGGCACGGGACTGGCTGCTCTCGTTCCAAGGGCACCTGAGGACGTTCAACACGCCTCAGCAAGGACCGTGGCTCGTCACCCAGACCGTGCTGATGGACCAGGCTTGGAGCGGGGACGTCATGTACGCGGTCCGTCCGAACACGGATCAGCACGTGCCGGTAGACTACTTCGTGCCGCGCCAGGGCGGCGCCCGGTGGATCGACAACGCGGTCATCCACCGTGAGTGCGAGAAGCTCTGGCTCGCGCACGAGTTCATTAATTACATCTGCGACCCGGCGATCGGCGCCGAAATCTCCGACTGGAACCTCTACGCCTCCCCGAACGCATGGTCCTTCGAACTGCTCCATAAGGACCCACGGTACAGCCACACCGGAAGCTACCCGAACGGCGCGCCGTACTACTGGAACCCGGCCGAGGACTACCGGATCTACACGGACATCGCATACCCGAGCCCCGCTCCGTTCGCCCAGGACCCCAGCTTCTCCAGCGTCTACGGTGAGCTGTCCGCCATCGGGCAGGCCTACAAGGAGCAGGGCCGACCCGGTATCCTGGCGCGGTGCGAGTACCAGAAGGACGTCGGGGTGCGGAACACCCTCCGATACTTCACTGAGTGGCGCGACGTCAAGTTCTAGACGCCCTCGTCACGGTCCGCGCGACCGCGAGCCGATCCCCGTGAACCTAGCCGGTGGGCATCTCCTCGGGGGCGAACTCGAGGTACGGCCATCCTTGCAGCGGCAACTCGGTCGAGGACACGCCCCATGAGTGAGGTCCCGCAAACGAGAGGACCTTGCCCCGGCCGTCCCAGAGGAAGTACGTCCCGTCCGGCTCGACGAACCGCAAGGTCATCGGGGACATGAAGACGTCGTAGACACCGATCCCCTGTGCCGCGTCCCAGAATGAATCGTGCGGATCGTACCACGGCACCGAGAAGGTCGGCAAGACGACGGTCAGGGTGGAGCCTGCGTTGAATGCCCAGCGGACCTTGCCGACGAGGAACTCGTACAGCTCGCCTGAGGAGTAGCTCCCGGGTGTGCCGTGGAACGCGCGCAGGTTCTCGTAGTATCGCAGTTCTGAATTCGGGAAGCCCGAGACGGACCCTCCGGGGCTGTCGTACCCTGCGCGCGGGACGTAGTCCATGTTGACGGGCTCGTACGTCCACGAGGGCAGGTCGTCGCTCGTCTTCGGAACGCCGTCGAGGCCCCAGTTCGTCCATGCGGACACGTGGTAGCCGTTGAACGCCTCGAAGTCCAGATCGAGGCTCGTGTTCCCGATCGTGTAGCTCACCGTCGCCTGCTCGCACCAGCACGACTCCATCGGCAGCCAACCCTGGGGCTGGATGGCCCCGTACGGCTGTGTGGCAGGGCACGAAGGATCGAGCGGCCCCTGGACACAGACGGCCTTCCGGTAGTCCGATTTGCCCCAGTAGAAGAACCGTGCCTGGAGGACCTCGAAGCCCCATCCCGAGAACAGGAACCGGACGTGCGTCGTCCCGTCCGTGTCCACCGTCGCCTTGAGATCCGTGATGTCCGTCGTGTAGAACCACTCGAACCCGTTGTAGATGTCGTACTTCCCGTTGCCCGTGTTCACGATCCACGCGGACATGTTCCGCTCCAGGGAGCCTGCCGACCGGGCCGCGGCGGTGTTGAGGTCCCACCACGCCTGGGCGTCCGCGGGCGTCGCTGCGGACACGTTGAAAATGCGCTTCGACGTGGTGAAGTCCATCGTCAGGTTGCCCTGGACGATGTGGCCG
The DNA here is from genome assembly GCA_052389495.1 of Methanobacteriota archaeon. Lineage (GTDB taxonomy): Archaea > Thermoplasmatota > Thermoplasmata > RBG-16-68-12 > RBG-16-68-12 > RBG-16-68-12. The sequence continues at coordinate 8,699 of JBQTHW010000226.1, forward strand.
AAGCCGTCGGACTTGACCCAGTCCGCGAGCTTGAACAGCGTGCCGTTGAACTCCTCGAAGACGACGTCGTCGACGTAGCCGAACGTGTACTCGGCAGTCAGGTAGGAGGTCGGGTCCGTCACCACGGAGCGGTTGAAAACCGGCCACATCACGGGATCCGTGAGGTTGTACCCCGGGTGGTTCCGGACCTTCGCGTCCAGCCGGTACACGGTGTACACGAAGGAGGGATTGACGTCCGGGAAGTCCGTGAACAGGACCCACGGATAGAAGTCCGTGCACGGCTTCGCGTTTCTCAGCAATCGGTCGCCGTAGACGTCCCTACGGAATTCCCAATAGTTGCGGTACGGGCAGGCGGACTCGAAGAACCGGTCCACGAGAATGTCGACCGTCGTCGACGACGGGCTCACGTACCGAGTAGCGGTCGCTTGCGCCCCCGTCGAATCCGTCACGGTCAGCGTGACGGTGCGGCGGCCGGCGGTGGAGTACGTGTTGGTCGCGGTGACCCCCGTGGCGGTTGCGCCGTCGCCAAAGTCCCACGCGTAGGTGGAAATCGGTCCGAGCTCCGAGGCCGACCCGGAGGCGTCGACCTCGACGGTCATCCCGAGCGTCCTCGCGATGAAGAACGCCTTCGGGAGGATCTCGACGTGGACCGTCTGCGCGACGGACTGCGTGCCGCCCCGATTGTCCGTCACCGTGAGCGTGACGGCGAAGTCGCCTTCCTGCGAGTAGTTGTGGGCCGCCCGGATGCCCGATCCTCGCCCTCCGTCCCCGAAGTCCCAAGCGTAGGAGGCGATCCGACCGTCCGCGTCCGCGGAACCTTCCGCCTCGACGCGGACACGCAGGTTGTCCGTTTCGAACGTAAAGGTGGCCACGGGAGCGGCGTTCGAGAGGAAGAGCGCCCAAACCGCGACGCCCGCAACCGCTGCGGCGACCACGACGACGAGGATCTTGACAAGCGGCCCTCTCGCCTTCTTCGGTGCCTCTTCCGCCTCCTCCATGTCCGGCTCGACTGGCGCCTCCTCCATAGCGATTCCCCACCTTTCCGGTTCGGACCGCGTGCGCGCAAGGCGCGGACGGCCACGAACGTGTGGCTCGCAAACGGCACGGAGCTTATTTGAATGTAGCGACCCGGGATGGAGCCTGCGGGGCTGCAGCGGCTCCGCTCATCAGCCGCTTCGACGACCGTCCGAACGGTGCGACCGCGTCAATCCCCGGATCGCGAGCCTCGGAGGCGCTGGGTCCCGACGAGAGCCTGCGGCGACCAACCGATGCCGGGCGTGACGGAGGCCATCGGGCGCGCCCCCGCACTCGGCTCCCCCGTGCCCGCGAGGGCCGGCGCGCTCGACGGCCCTGGGACGAAACTGATCGCGCCCCACGGCTCGAGCGCGTACTCGTCGTCGGCCGTGCCGGGCACGCCGTCCGCCCCCGGCGAGCCGACGGGGCCCCCCGTCGACGTCGGTCCAAGGAGCTCCCAGGTGCGCGTCGCGGTGTCGTACGACGCGCCGAAGCTCGCCGGCTTCGTCGACAGGAACTGAAGCGGGGCGGAAATCTCCACGTAGCTTGCCGCGTTCGGCTGGGCGGGTACCGGGGTGAGGTTCGGGTCGTAGAACACGACGTTACCCGTCGGGAACTGGAAGCGCCACGTCTGACCCGCCGCGAGGTCCCATCGAATCGGGACGGTCTCGTACTTCAACGTGTCGTTGTAGTTGCTTCCGCCGGGTGTCGAGTGAAGGTAGGAGTAGCTCGTGTCGGGATAGCGGTCGAGCTCGGAGATCTGGTGCCTCGGGCTCCAGTCGTTCGCGTAGTCCGTCAGGACGGGCCCCCACGTCCACACCGGGATATCGTCGACCCGGTTCAGGAAGCCGTCCGCCCCGGGCAGGGCGGTCTGCTGGAAGTGATACTGCATGACGGAGGACAGCGCGAAGTCCACCCCCGTGGCGTCAAGGCTCCCGGTGAACACGAAGTCCTCGAACCAGGCGAGCTCCATGCCCCACCATCCCGCGGCCTTCGTCGAGTCGAGGTACGCTCCCGTGTCGTCCGCGTTGCCCGACACCCCGTCGGGTCCCGGATCCGCGTACGTCACGTTGCCCCAGTAGAACATCCGCGACACGAGCACGTCCGTGCCCCAGGCCACGTGGCGGATCGTCACGTGCGTCGTGCCGTCCGTGTCGACCGTCGCGTTCATGTCCAGGAAGTAGGGCACGTAGTAGTACTCGAAGCTGTTCGAGATGTCGTACTTCCCGAGGTTGCTCTGGTCGCCCGCCAGCGCCACGAACCAGCTCACGACGCGATCCTCGACCGCCCCCCGGAAGAAGCACCGGGGATCCGTGTTCGCGGTCCACCACGCCTGCGCCGCGGCCGCGTCCGCCGCGACGACGCCGAACAGGCGCCGGGACTCCTGCAGGTCCATCGTGAGTTGGATGGTCGAGTTGATCTGGAAACCGTCCAGATCGAAGGAGCTGATCCCGCAGACCTGCAGGTCGAGGGCGTCCGCGGCGGCCGTGTCGAGGTATTGCATCCGCCAGTCGAACGAGACCGGCGCGGTCCCCGGTGCCTCACCGTAGTCGAGGACAGGGAGGAAGACGGGCTCCGAGGCATTGTAGCCGCCGACGTTCGCCGCGGTGACGCGGAACCGGTACGGGGCGTAGATCAGGGGGTTCGCGTTGGGGTTGTTCCAGACGATCGACCCGGGCGCGGGATACCAGTTCGTGTAAGGGTAGGAACTCGTGTCGGGGGCGGGAGTGCTCGGAGTGCACACGCCGGTCGCGATCGACGTCGCGTTGAAGCACTCCGCGTTGATTGGCAGGTCTCCGTACGAGTTGAAGCGGTAGTCCCACCACTCCCCGAACTCGACGTCGAAGAAGTCGTAGAACTCGTAATCGATCGTCGACGGCGCGACCGTGACGCGTCGCGTCGTGCTCGCCTGGTTGCTCGTCGCGTCCGTGACGCGCAGGCGGATTGTGTAGTTGCGGGCGACCGTGTAGTCGTGCACCGCGATCGGGGACGCGCCGGTGACGTCGAACGTTCCATCGTTCTCGAAGTCCCAGGCGTACGTCGTGATGTCGTTCTCGGGGTCCGTCGACGCGCTCGCATCGACGTCGACGTGCATCAGGTTTCTCGTGACGGAGAACGCGGGCGCCGGCGCGCCGGGGCGCGCCGGCCCCCGCCCCCCCACGGTTGCGGTGAAAGGCGCC
>JBQTHW010000227.1:0-2969 GCA_052389495.1 Methanobacteriota archaeon
AGGGCCTGACCGCGATCCTCAGCGTGAAGCTCCCGGAGCCGCAGTTCGAAGGCCAGACGAAGATGAAGCTCGGGAACTCGGAGGTCAAGGGGATCGTGGAATCCGCCGTGTACGAGAAGCTCACGGAGTTCTTCAACGAGACGCCCAAAGTCGCGGAGATTTGCATCGGAAAGGCGGTCCTCGCGTCGCAGGCACGGGAGGCGGCGCGGAAGGCGCGCGAACTCACGCGACGGAAGGGGCTACTCGAAGGGTTCAACCTTCCAGGAAAGCTCGCCGATTGCAAGGAGCGGGACCCGGCAAAATCGGAAATTTTCGTCGTGGAGGGACCATCCGCGGGCGGAAGTGCGAAAGCAGGCCGCCGCCGGGAGTTCCAGGCGATTCTCCCGCTCCGAGGGAAAGTCCTTAATGTCGAGAAGGCGCGGCTTGACCAGATGCTCAAGAACGAGGAGATTCGCAGCCTGATCACGGCAATCGGTGGTAGCATCGGTGAAGAATTCAATCTCTCGAAGGTCCGGTACCATCACATCATCACGATGAGCGTAGATGGAAACGAGATGTGCCTCGTCCGTCGGAAGAACGGTCCCACGGCAGTGGTCCGAATTGGGCCGTTCGTGGACGCCTGCATCGAAGGCCGACGGCGGACCTCAGAGTACGAGGTCTTGTGCTTCGAACGTCACACTCGCAGGACCGCGTTCAGGTCCATTCGCGCCGTAATCCGGCATCCCTGTGATGACGATCTCTACGAAATCCGAACTCGGTTCGGAAGGAAAGTCCGCGTCACGTCCTCGCACAGCGTTTTCGTCTGGGATGGTGACGGGGTCCGTCTCCGAAGGGGCAACGAGATTCGAGCGGGCGACTTCGTGGTCGTCCCGCGACGAGTCTCCCTGAGGCCTACTGCCCGTTCGCAAGTCGACCTGTTTGAGGAGCTCGCCGCACGCGCGCAAGATCTGCAATCTTCCCTTTGGCTGCACGGCGCGGGCGTTGAGGAGCATCTCCGAGCCCGGGTCCTGCGGGGCATGAATCCTTCGACCCCACTCCTTCAATACCGCGTCGAGATGCCAAGCGACCTGCGGGCCGAGTTGAAGCTGGCCCGGCAGGGTCGGGGCATCAGTCAGTGGGACGTATCCGCCGCAACAGGCACCAAGCAGGCCTGCACGGTGTCCGAGTGGGAAAGGGGTGACACTCTGCCGAGTGTATCGCAGTTCGTCGCCTACCTTCGGGCAGTAGGAATCCGTAAGGAACCGGTCTTCCGCCGCGTCCGAATCCGCATGCCTCATCTGGAGTGGATCTGGCGGCAGCAGTACAACGACAGCGGCCACAACCGAGTTCGCTCTTGGCTGCGACTTAACGACTTGAATCTCGCCTCTGCACAAAGCCTTCCGAGGCAGTGGATCAGAATCGCTCCCGAACACTACGGGCGACAAAGCGTCCATCGCTTCGTGCTTATTGACGAGCGGCTCATGACGATCCTCGGCTTCTTCATCGCCGAAGGGTCGGCTTCCCGAAGGAACGGCATCAGTTTCGCCTACGGTCCCTCCGATGATGCCATCGTGGCGGAAATCCGGCGAGCCTTCCATGAGTTGTTCGGCGTACGCGCATCCGTCTACCGATCGACTGGAATGGGTTCGTCCCTCGCTGTCCGGAATCGGGTCCTAACGGAGTGGTTCCGACTCGCCTTCGGGCTCAATCGCACGACCTCCCACTCCAAGTCGATCCCATCCCTCGTTTTCAACGTGGAGGAGAACCTCCGGGAGGCGTTTCTGCGGGCATACCTCCTAGGCGACGGCACGGTCAGTTCGCGCGGCATCTCATGGACCACAGTGTCGGAGAGCCTCGCGGGTGAACTCGTCTACCTCTTGCAAACGCTCGGAGCGATGGCGTCGGTCGCAGAGCACGAACCGTATCGCAGCAGTCGAGTCCAAGTCCGTAGGGGAATCCATTCAAAGCGACGCGCATACGTTGTAAGCCTGTCCCGAAAGGACGATCTCCTGCGGCTCCGCCGTGTCTGGGAGGATCACCACCTCGCCTGGAAACTGTGGCCTCGTCTCACCAGCGGACACCCCGGAACTAACCCTGCCTGCAAGATTCTCTCCGAAGATCTCGCCGCCGTTCGAGTCCGGTCAGTGGACCGCGTCCGACCGAGCAGCGGCTACGTTTACGACTTCTCCGTTGACGACCAGGAGAACTTCGTCGCAGGGTTCGGTGGCGTGTGCTGCCACAATAGCGACGCTGATGTCGACGGGCAACACATCACGACACTGCTCCTCACGCTCTTCTTCCGATATATGCGGCCCCTGATCGACGCGGGGTACGTCTACATCGCGCAGCCGCCGCTGTACAAGATCAAGAAAGGCAAGGAAGTGCACTACGCGTACACGGAGAAGCAGCGCGAGGACTTGGCGAAGCGGCTCGGAGACAAGGGCGTCGTCTATCAGCGGTACAAGGGACTCGGCGAGATGAACGCGGAGGAGCTCTGGGAAACCACGATGGATCCTGCACGACGTGTCTTGAAGCAGGTCACGATCGAGGACGCGGTCGCCGCGGACGCGCTGTTCTCCATTCTCATGGGAGAGGCCGTTGAGCCTCGGCGCCAGTACATCCAAGAGCACGCGAAGGAAGTCGTAAACCTGGACATCTAGGTGAGGCATGCCGGAGGAACCGACCGCGCGGGCGCGCGTGCTGCCACAACCCATCGAGGACGAGCTCCACCGGTCGTACATCGACTACGCGATGTCCGTCATCGTCGGGCGGGCCCTTCCGGACGTGCGGGACGGACTCAAGCCCGTCCAACGAAGAATCCTCTTCGCCATGAACGAACTGGGGATGAGCTCGGGTTCGCAGTACAAGAAGGCTGCTCGGGTGGTCGGGGAATGTCTGGGGAAGCTGCATCCGCACGGTGACCTCGCGGTCTACGACGCACTCGCACGTATGGTCCAGGACTTCTCCCTACACTACCCGCTCATCGATGG
>JBQTHW010000228.1:0-5389 GCA_052389495.1 Methanobacteriota archaeon
TTCGATCGGGCGGAGGAGGCGATGCGCTGACCCGCGCCCCCGTGCGTGTCCGCCGATCGTCGAAGGAGACGAGGGTCTCCGTGGACCTCACGCTCCGAGGCCGCGGACGCTTCCGAGGCGACCTGGGCGACGCGTTCGTCACGCACCTCCTCGGGACCTTCGCCCGGTACGCCGGGCTCGACCTGACGATCGACGCGACGGGGGACGACGGGCACCACGTCGCGGAGGACGCCGCGCACACGGTCGGCCGCGCGCTACGGCGCGCCCTGCCGGAGGGCGGGGTCGCGCGCTTCGGTGAGGCGGTCGTCCCGATGGACGAGACCCTCGTCCTCGTGGCCCTCGACCTCGTCGAACGGCCGTACTACCGGAGCGACCTCCCGTCCGCCTCGATGGCGGAGCACGTCCTGCGGTCCCTCGCCACGGAGGCTCGGATCACGTTCCACGAGGTGACCCTCCGGCCGGGTGAGGCGCACCACATGTTCGAGGCCGCGTTCAAGGGGTTCGGGCTCGCCCTCGCGAGGGCCCTCGAGCCGTCGGCGAGGGACTTCTCCCTGAAGGGCAAGGTCGAGTGGGAGGAGCCGCCGTGAGCCCGGTCCCGCGCGTGATCGCGTGCCTCGACGTCGACGACGGGCGCGTCGTGAAGGGGGTACGGTTCGCGGACCTGCGCGTCGTCGGCGACCCCGTCGCGGCCGGCGTGGCGTACGAGGACCAGGGCGCCGACGAGATCGTGTTCCTCGATGTTTCGGCGTCTGCGGAGCGGCGGGACACGCTCGTCCGAGTCGTGCGGGCGACCGCGTCGGCGCTCACGATCCCGCTCACCGTCGGCGGGGGCGTCCGGACGGCGGACGACGTCTCCCGACTCCTGAGGAGCGGGGCCGACAAGGTCGGCGTGAACACCGCGGCGGTCGCTCGGCCCGCCCTGCTCACCGAAGCCGCCGACGCGTTCGGGTCGCAGTGCGTCGTCGTCGCGATCGACGCGAAGCGCGAGGCGAGCGGCTGGCGCGTGTACACGCACGGGGGCCGCACCGCGACGGACCTCGACGCCCTCGCCTGGGCGGTCGAGGCGGAGCGGCTCGGCGCGGGGGAGTTCCTCGTGACGAGCATGGACCGTGACGGCACCCGGGCTGGCTACGACTTGGACCTGTACCGCGCGCTCCGACGGAGACTCCGGCGCCCCTTGATCGCCTCGGGCGGCTTCGGGAGGCCGGCGCACGCCGTCGAGCTGCTCAAGGAGCGCCTGGCCGACGCGGCGCTCGTCGCCGGCGTCCTCCACGAAGGCTCCGTGACGATCTCCGAGATGAAGGACGCGATCGCGAGGGCGGGCGTCGGCGTCAGGATGGAGGTGTGACATGGTCGACGACGAGGAGCGTTTCACGGTGGTGGCGCAGGACGCGGACACGGGGGACGTGCTGACGGTCGCGCACGGGAACGAGGAAAGCCTGCGGCTCACCCGGGAGACGGGCCTCCTGCACCTCTGGTCCCGATCGCGCGGCCGCCTCTGGAAGAAGGGCGAGGAATCCGGGAACGTCCAGGACGTCGTCTCGCTGACGTGGGATTGCGACCGCGACGCGCTCCTCGCGAAGGTCCGTCCGCATGGGCCCGCGTGCCACACCGGCACGACGACGTGCTTCGGGGAGCCGACGCGGCCCGCGAACGTCATCACCGAACTCGAAGCGGTGATCCGGGAGCGGGAGACGGGTGCTCCGCCGGGATCGTACGTCGCGAGGCTCCTGGGGGACCCGCCGGAGATCCGGAAGAAGGTCGGCGAGGAGGCGATCGAGCTGATCCATGCGTCGGAGCGCGGGCGTCGGGAAGACGTCGTCCACGAGGCCGCGGACCTCCTGTTCCACGTCCTCGTCCTCCTGTACCGGGCCGGCGTGCCCTACGCGGACGTCCTGAAGGAGTTGGAGGTTCGGCGCCGATGACCGCGAGGCGCGCGGAGTTCCACAGCCACACGGTCCTGACGGACGGCGAGCTGCTCGGAATCGAGCTGATCCGCCGGGCGGTGGCCCTCGGCCACCGCGCGATCGCGGTGACGGATCACGTCAGCCTGGGGAACATCGAGTGGGTCGTCCGACAGGAGATCTTGGACTGCGACCTCGCGAAGTCGTGGGACATCCTCGCGATCCCCGGCGTGGAGATCACGCACGTCCCTCCGGACCGGCTCGACGACGCCGTGCGGGCGGCCCGGCGCGCGGGCGCGCGGGTCGTCGTCGTCCACGGCGAGACGATCTCGGAGCCCGTCGCACCCGGCACGAACCGCCGCGCGGTCTCCAATCCCGACGTGGACATCCTCGCCCACCCCGGCCTCATCACCCGGGAGGACGCGGATCTCGCGAGGTCGAACGACGTCTTCCTGGAGATCTCCACGCGCCGCGCCCACGCTCCGGCGAACGGCCACGTCGCGCGCGAGGCGGAAGGCGCGGTGGCCACGCCGATCGTCGACTCCGACGCGCACGCCCCGGGCGACCTCGTGACGCAGGACGAGGCGGTCCGCTTCGCCCGCGCCGCGGGGCTTCCGGAGCGGCTCGTCACGACCGCGACGGAGGGGGCGCCGGACGCGCTCCTGAAGCGCCTCGGGCTGCTGTAGCCGACGCGTGGGCCGGTCGAGCGGGACACGTTCTCAGACGTGACTTTTCTTGCCGAGCCTTTTATATGTCCGGGCGGCAGCCGCCCACGCGGACGGATTCACGATGGACCCTCGACTTCGCGCAGCCCTGACCGTGGCCCTCACGACCGCGATCCTCCTCGCGGGCCTCGCCTGGGCGTACCCGGCCTCGGGCCAGCGACTTGTGAACGAGCGCCTCGTCGAGAGCGTCGGCTCGTCGGACATGCTCGGGGGCGGCGACTACGTCTTCGTGCGGTTCGGCGCGGACGCCGCCTTCGGCGTGCTTTGGGGCAACGCGACGAACCCGAACCACGTGTACATGGTCGCCCTCAAGGCGCGCTACCTCGGTGTCGCGCAGGTCGTCGACACGGGCGGCCGCGTCGTCGCGGACAACGTGCCGGTGAAGTACTGGACCCTGTACGCGGTCAAGCTCATCGACTTGGTCGAGTTCCGCGACCAGGACTCCGACGGCATCGCGAACTACTCCCGCACGTACGACAACGTGACGGGGAACTTCACGACGTTCATCGAGGACGAGCCGATCCCGAAGCGGGTCGACCTACGGACGAGCTGGACGCGCGGCGCGATCGCCCGGAACGCCACGCCGACATCCCGGACATGGTCCTTCAGCCTCTCCGCGGCGAACCTGCCGTACGAGGGGGTCAACGAGGTCCTGCAGTCCCGAGGGGACGACGTCCTCAACCTCGTGCGCTTCACGTTCCATCTGAACGCGAGCCTGGAGGAAGTGGACAGCGTCGTCCTGCGCAATTGGCGCGTGACGGTCGACACGTCCGGGTTCCGGCCCGTCGTCACGAACACCTCCCGACTCGACGACGTCACGTGGAGCGGGACCGTCGCGCGGTACGGGCTCAAGTGGGACCAGGAGATCGTCGGCTGGGACTTCGAGCCCGGCGTGCCTCGCCGGCTCCTCCTCGAGTTCGCCGCGATCGTCGGAAACCTCATCCCGCCGGGCGTCGCGAACTGGATCGACGGCTTCGCGGCCCGGGAGAACGAGACGGGCCGGGCGCGGTACGAGTCGACCCGCGGGAACGAGACGGTCGACAATGGCACGGGCAGCTACACGTACTCCCGGCGCCTCGCGAGCCTGTCCGTGGACTTCGAGGGCGACTGGTCCCGTGTCGGACGCTTCGCGTGGGTGACGGACAGCCGCGTCGACAACGCGACGCGTCCTCTGTACGCTCAAATTCTCGCCGGCCACCGGATCGTCGCCCGCGGGGAACTCGGCGGTGCGTTCGTGGGCTTCGTCCTGTTCGGCGCCCTCTCGTACGAAGGCGGGAACGAGATCGTCCACGACCCCGAGGTCACGACGGACGTCATCGCGGCGTTGTCGCCACCGAGCGGCCTCGGAGGAATCTTGGTCGCCGTCGGGGTCGCCGTCGCGATCGTTATCGTGGGCCTCGCGCTCGTGTTCTTCACGCGCCGGCGTCGCGCGACTCGGCCGAAACCGTAGTCGAACGGAAGGAGTCTCTCCCTCCATCTTCTCCTTTCCTCTATGCGGCGTGGGGGAGCTCCCGCGCGATGACGAGCCGCTGGATCTCGCTCGTGCCCTCGCCGATCTCCGTGAGCTTCGCGTCGCGCAGCATGCGGCCGACCGGGTAGTCCGAGATGTACCCGTACCCGCCGTGGATCTGGACCGCTTTGTTCGTCACGAAGGACGACGTCTCGCTCGCGTACAGCTTTGCCATGGAGGCTTCCTTCTTGAACGGCAGGCCGCGATCCTTCCTCCATGCCGCCTGCCAGACGAGGGCGCGCGCCGCGTCGATCCGCACGGCCATGTCCGCGATCATGAACTGAATCGCCTGGTGCTCCGCGATCGGCTTGCCGAACTGGACGCGCTCCTTCGCGTAGCGGACCGACTCCTCGAGGGCCCCCTCGGCGATCCCGACCGCCATCGCTCCGATGCCGATCCGACCGCCGTCGAGGACCCGGAGGGTGTTCACGAAGCCTTCCCCCTCCCGCCCGAGGAGCGCGTCCGGCGGCACGTGGCAGTCCGTCAGGACGACTTGCGACGTCGCGCTCCCGCGCACGCCCAGCTTGTCCTCGACCTTCCCGATCGACAGGCCCGGGTTCCCGCGCTCGACGACGAACGCGCCGATGCCCCGAGCCCCTTTCGTCGGGTCCGTCATCGCCATGATGACGTACGTCCCGGCGACCGGCGCGTTCGTGCAGAAGGTCTTCGTGCCGCTGAGGGCCCATCCCGAGGACGTCCGCTCCGCCCGCGTGCGCATCGATGCGGCGTCGGACCCGCTCGTCGGCTCCGTGAGGGCCCAGGCGCCGATCGCCCGGCCCGTCGCGAGGTCGGGCAGGTACCTCCGCCGTTGGTCCTCGGAGCCCGCGAGCAGGATGGTCCCGGAGCACAGGGAGTTGTGCGCCGACATGATGAGGGCATGCGACCCGCACGCACGTGCGATCTCCGTGATCGAGACCGCGAGGGAGACGGCGTCCAGGCCCGCGCCGCCGTACTCGGATGGGATCGTGACCCCCAGGAGACCGAGGCGTGCCATCCTCGCGACCGTGTCCTTCGGGAAAACCCCGGTCCGATCCACATCGGCGGCGACGGGTCGGATCTCCTTGTCCGCGAACTCGCGGACGCTCCGGCGGAGAAGTTCCTGTTCGGGAGAGAGGGCGAAGTCCAAGGATCCACCTCGGTCGAGGGAAGACGGCCGGCCCTCTTGTCCTTTCCCCCGGCCGTGGCGCCACGGTAGAGGTCGCACTCGACGCTGGGGATCGAGCCTCTGCCGCGACGGGGTGGCCGGACCG
>JBQTHW010000229.1:0-6395 GCA_052389495.1 Methanobacteriota archaeon
GTGGGCAAGGCAACTCCCTGCAAAAGGATGTGGGGACTCGGAGGAACGGAGACCTGGGCACATCTAGACTGGGTTCGGATCCCAGCAGGCCCGTCGCTTCACGGGATGACGTGTGAAACCCGGATACCGCCATCTCTGTCGGCAGCAGGGCAAATACCCGATATGTGGCGAACGACGCAATCCTTGTGAGGGGCGATTCCGTGCGCCCTCCGTCGGTGTCGTCCTGCCTAACCTATTGCCCGACGTGGAATATGGTGCGGTTCTTGTCAGAGAAAGGAGTCTCCGGACCTTCGCTGTTCATATACGTCACGACTCCTTTCGTTGCAAGGATCCCTTCATGAATTCCGGCCGGTGCGCCCGGCCCATGGCATAACACGCCAAGGATCCCTCCGCTGCCGTCCGAATACGCAATAACGAGGAACGCGTTCCCATTGGCCCTCTCGTTTGTGTCGCCAATGTTGTCGAAGAACAATGGCGTCTGCGACTGCAGATTGGCGAATTGCCAGCTCACAAGTCGCTTCACCCGGTAAGTGCCGCTCCCGCTCGACGCGCCGGTCGCATCGAATGTCTCCCAAGTTCCTCCACCGGTGACCCCGCTGGATTCTCCACCGCTAGAGGGTGCGACGAACGTCCCAGCACCGGTGAATCTGATCCTGAGCAAGGGTGGAGTGGCGTGCGTCGGCGCGGTCGCAAAGGCTACTCCTCCAGGGCTGATCGTAGCGCTGGGGGGCGCATGGTCAAGGCTGATGATGTCCCAGCGGACCTGGTCAGCCTCGTCAGCCGCCGAGGCGCGTGCGACCAGGCCCGTGCCAAGGGCTGGAATCGATGCCAGGGCAATCGATCCGACCGCGGCCTTTTTGAGAAACTCCCTCCGATCCACGGGTTCTCTCATGCCCTCCCCGGTCCGGTATTCGTGTCTAGCTACAAAAGCGTTCTTGCGCACAGATGGCCGGTCCTTGTATTACACAGCTTCCGTCAATTAACCGGCTTGCGAAAGACCCATCCGGTGGGCTAGCGCTCCGGAGCCTAGGACTTGGGTTCGAATCCCGACGCGACCCGGACCCCCAGGCCCCGGAGCCGTTCCGAGAGCGCCTCCGCCTCCGAGGGCGGGAGGACGAGGACAGACTGACCGATCCACACGACGCCGGGCCGATGGATCATGCCCTCCTCCCGGAGGCTCCCGTGACCGTCGCGGCGGACCCGGCCGAACACGATCCGGCACACGGCCACGGCCGTCGTCCTCGAGCATCCGGAGGCGTCGTACGACAGCAGACGCCGCTCCCCCTCGTACCCTTCGAGCGTCATGGCTAATATTATGTATATAGACATATAATAGCCTCTCCTCCGGAGGTGAGCGGAAGTATTCGGCGGGCCAACAAGTCAGCCCGCGGCCCCGTCCCGCCGGGCCGCCCCGCTCACCCTTCGCCGCCCTTCCAGCCGCACGTGCTCGTGATCCGCCCGAAGGACCGGCGGAGGGGCCCCTCGCACCGCGGGCAGCGTGCGGACGCCACGAACTTCTCGACCCAGGCGTCCCGGACGTCCGGGATGTCCGCACGCTCCGCCTCCGCGAGGACCGCCCGCAGCTCCGGGGTCGTCGCGAGCTCCCGCAGTCCCTCGAGGCGGGCGAGCCGGCGTGGGGCCCGCGCCCCCGACGTCCGGCCGAGGGGCAGCCGCAGCACCGCGGGCGCGAACGCGAACCCGAACGCGATCCCGCCGACGTGGGCCTGCCACGCGACGCCCCGCGTGGGGTCGAGCCCCAGGACGATCTCGAGGAGCAGGAATCCGATCACGAGCGTGATCACGGGGACGGCAGGGATTCCGGGGAGGGGCAGGAAGAGCCGCACGCGCTCCCGTGGGTACAGCCGGCCGAACGCGCCGAACACCGCCAGGAGCCCGGCGCTCGCGCCGACGAGGGCGCCCTGCAACCCGTTCGCCAGGAGGAACACGCCCGCGCCGAACGCCCCGCCCGCGAGAAACAGGAGCGCTCATCGAGGCGACCCGATGCGCTCCTCGAGGATCGGGGCGAGGAAGACGAACCCCCTCAGGTTGAACAGGAGGTGCTCCACGCCGGCGTGGAGGAACTGGAACGTCACCCACGTCCACGGCGGGGCCACGTACCCCGGGCCCACCACGAGGACGAGCTCCGGCGTGCCGAGGACCGGCGACACGAACCCGGCGAGGCCCGGCAGCCCGACGCCCGCGAGGACGACGCGGACGGCGACCTCCTCGAGCGCGTACACGGTCAGGCAGGCGAGCGCGAACGCGAGGGAGAGCGGCGCCTTCCGCACGATCGCGTACAGGCTCGCCGCGACGATCACCCCGACCGCCGCGACCTCGAACGCGTTCACCGGCGCGCCATCCTCGCGGCCGTATTAAGCCATGGCGGCCCGCGGCCTACGTCACCTTCTCGAGGATCCGAGCGATCCGCTCCGCAGCGTGCCCGTCCCCGAAGGACTTCGCCTTCGTGCCCGTCGGGTTGAAGTTCGCGATCGCGTGCAGGATGTCCTCCGTCTCCGTGCCCACGACGGCGTTCCAGCCGTCCTCGACGGTCTCGATCCACTCCGTCTCGTCGCGCAGCGTGACGCAGGGCACGCCGAAGAAGTACGCCTCCTTCTGGACGCCTCCCGAGTCCGTGACGACCTTCGACGCCTTCATGAGGAGCGCGAGGAAGTCGAGGTAGTCGACGGGGTCGATCGCCTTGACCGTGCGGCGCAGCGGCTCCCACAGGCCGAACGCCTCGAGGTTCTTCCGCGTGCGCGGGTGGACCGGGAACACGACGGTCCGGCCGCAGTCCACTAGGGCGTCGACGATCTGGCGGAGCGTCTCGCGATCGTCCACGTTGCCCGGGCGGTGGAGCGTCACGAGGAGGAACTCCCCCGGGCGCAGGCCGAGACGCTCGACGACGTCCCGTCCGCGCGCGGCCTGCGCGCTCTGCAGCGCGACGTCGTACATCACGTCCCCGACGAGGTGCACGCCCTTCGACACGCCCTCGCGGTGGAGGTTGTCGACCGCCGTCTGCGTCGGGCAGAACAGGAGCGTCGACAGGTGGTCCGCGAGGACCCGGTTGACCTCCTCGGGCATCGTCCGGTTGAAGGACCGCAGCCCCGCCTCGACGTGGCCGATCGGGACGTGCATCTTCGCGGCGACGAGCGACCCGGCCAGGGTCGAGTTCGTGTCCCCGTACACGAGGACGGCGTCGGGCGACTCCTTCTCGAAGACCGCCTCGAGGCTCTTCATCATCTCCGCGGTCTGGAACGCATGGCTCCCGGAGCCGATGCCCAGGTTGTAGTCCGGGCGCGGGATGTCCAGCGCCTGGAAGAACACCTCGCTCATGTTCTCGTCGTAGTGCTGGCCCGTGTGGACGAGCACCTCCTCGTTGTGGAGCCGAATCTCCCGGCTCACGGGCGCCGCCTTGATGAATTGGGGTCGCGCGCCGACGACGCTCGCGATCTTCACGCGCGCGTCACCACGGCCCGCCGCTTATAACGGTTCTCTTCGTGATGGCGGCCCGCGTCACGTGCGGAGCCTGCCCGCGTCGACGACGACCGCGCCGTCCGCCCGAAGGGTCGCCCCCGGCACGGTCGACGCGAAGTGGAACAGCCCCTTGTTCGCTCCGCCGAGGTCGTCGTTCGCCCCGATGCCGATCGACACGCCGCCGGCGACGAGGTTGTCCACGAAGCCGCCGAGGTACGAGGCCTTCGGATTCAGGCCGACCGACAGGCTGCCGATGAGGTCCTTGTCGCCCTTCGCGGACCCGAAGAGGTTCGCGAACGCCCGGAGGTTCTTCGCCGCGCGGTAGTCGACGAGGCGGCCCTCGTCGAACGTCAGCTCGAGGTCGCGGATCATCTTGCCCCACAGGGGCGTCGAGGGGAACCGGACCGTGCCGTCCGCCTTCGTCTCCTGGGGCGCGAGGACGACGGACCCCGCGGGGAGGGACGCGTGGAGCGCGCCGCGCGCGATGTCGTCCGCGTCGACGATCCCGTCGTTCACGAACGCCTGGCGCCCCGACAAATCGAGGGCGAGGTCCGTCTTCTCGGCCGTGATCCGCACGTCGCGCGCCCCCGCGAGGCGCTTGCCGACGAGCCGCCCCGTGGCGGCGATCTTCCGCAGGTCCGCCCCCAGGGCGGCCGTCACGATCCGCTTCCACTTCGGAAAGCTGACGGCGTACTTCCGGGCGCGGGCCGGGGTCACCTGCGCCAAGCCGATGAACGCCGTGCGCACCTTCCGCTCACGCATCCGGTCGTCGACCTCCTGGAGCCACGACTCCGTCGCGGACATGCGCTCGGGCTTCGTCCGGTCGAACACGTTCGGATCCTCCGGGCCGCCGAGCTCGACCTGGGCCGTCGCAATCTCCGCGACGCCCGCGACGAAGGCGGACTTCCGGGTGTCGTACTTCGGATCGCTCTCGACGAACTGGGAGATCCACAGGTCGTCGTCGAAGTACGAGACGTGGACGTCGGCCCCGACCTTCGACGCCTCCGCCGCGACGCGCTTCGCGAGGTCGAGCGTGTGGCGCCACGCGCTGATGACGAGGACATCCTGGTCCGTGACGTTCAAGGACGTGCGCACAACCTGCTTCGCGATGTCGACGATGTGAATCCCCTCCCGAAGGACGTGCTGCGCCGCGAGGCGGCGCGCGCTCTCTCGGAGCGTCCCCGTATCGCGACGTCCGGGTAAGAACGTTGGCACGGTCGGCCCGGGTCCCGCGGGGACGTTATCCGACGCGCGTTCGCGATTGAAACCTTTATCCCCGGGAGGCGAATGCGCGCGGCCGTGAACGTCGCCGTCGTCGGACTCGGCTACGTCGGGGTGCCGGTGGCCGCCGTCGCCGCCTCGGCCGGCGCGCGCGTCGTCGGGATCGACATCGACCCCGCGAAGGTCGACGCGATCAACGCGGGGCGCAACCCGCTCCGGGGACGCGAACCGGGCCTCGCCCACCTGGTCCGCGCCCAGGTCGCGGCGAAGCGCCTCCGGGCGTCCTCGGACCCCTCCACGGTCCGGACGGCGGATGTCGTCGTCGTGAGCGTCGAGACCCCGATCGAGCCGACGAGCCACGACCCGAATCACCGCGCCCTGACCTCGGCCCTGCGGTCGATCGGCGCGCACCTGAAGCGCGGCGCCCTCGTGTCGATCGAATCGACCCTCGCGCCGGGCACGATGGAACGCGTCGTCCGGCCGACCCTCGAGCGTGCGTCGGGCAAGCGTTCGGGGCGGGACTTCGGACTCGTCCACTGCCCGGAGCGCGTGACGGCGGGCAAGCTCCTGCACAACCTCACGACCCTCCACCGCGTCCTCGGCGCGAACGACACGCGTGCCGCGCGCAAGGCGGCCGCCTTCTACAAGCGGTTCGTGAAGGGCGACGTCCACGCGACGGACTGGACGACCGCCGAGGTCGTCAAGACCGCGGAGAACGCCTACTGGGACGTCCAGATCGCCTTCGCGAACGAGGTCGCCCTGATCTCCGAGGAGCTCGGCGTCGACGCGTACCGGGTGCGGGATCTCGTGAACACGTGTCCGTTCCGCGCGATGCTGATCCCCGGCGCCGGCGTCGGGGGCCACTGCATTCCGAAGGATCCGTGGCTCCTCGTGCATCCGGCGATCCACTCGAAGCCCGAGCTGATCCCGACCGCGCGATGGGTGAACGACTACATGCCGCGCCGCCTCGCGCGCCTCGTCGAGGAGGCCCTCGCCGCGTCGGGCCGCAGGATCAAGGGCGCCCGCGTGGCGGTCCTCGGGTTCGCGTACCGCGAGAACACGGAGGACACGCGGAACACGCCCGCGAAGGCGTTCGTCCGAGAACTGCGTCGGCGCGGGGCCGATGTCGTGATCCACGATCCGTACGCCCGGTCCGAGCGCGGCTACCGCGTGCTTCGAGACCTGCGCGCCGTCGCGAGGGGCGCCGACGCGCTCGCGATCGTCACGGGCCACGACGCGTATCGGAGGCTCGACCTGCGCCGGCTCCGGCGCGTCGTGCGGCGGCGCGTGCTCGTCGACGGTCGGAACGTGTTCGAGGGCACGGAAGCCGCCCGCGCGGGGTTCGTGTACCGAGGGATCGGGAAGGGCCAGTTCTAGGGACCGCCGCGAGCGGGGTCCCCGGACGAGACTAATACCCGACGCCCCGATACCCCACGCGGGGGACCTGGGTTGGCCCTCATCAAGTCGGCCGCCTCAGCTCCCCGCGCGTCCTCGACCTCGTGTACGTCCCCGGCACGCCGAGCGGACCGGCCGTACGGATCCTGCCTCAGCTCGGCGGTCTCGCGCCCCGGTCCGTCGGCGACGTGAGCCTCCTCGCCGGCGTCGCTCTCGACAGGTAGCCGCGCGCGCCAGCGCCACGGCGTCATAGGACGTACTGTGTGGTTCCTTCGCCACCGCCTTCCCACCGCCCGTGTCTGCTC
>JBQTHW010000230.1:0-4312 GCA_052389495.1 Methanobacteriota archaeon
CAATTCGCACACGTGACACGTCCCCGGACCTCGAGGGACGGGGCCTCTCCCGTGGACACCGGACCACCTCGGGTGGGCACGGCTCCCTGGCGTTATGGACCCCGTGTGCGCAGAATACGTACAACCCGGTTCCCCGATGGGGCGCGGGCGCGCCAGGACGATTCCCAAAAGGCTCATGAGGCCACCCCGAATGGGAGGCGTCGATGGACCGCGAGGTCGACGTCCTCGTAGTCGGCGCGGGACCCGGCGGCAGCACGGCCGCGCGGTACGCGGCCCTCGGCGGCGCACGGACCCTGCTCATCGAGAAGCGCACGGAGATCGGCACGCCCGTCCGCTGCGGCGAAGGGGTCGCGAAACGCTGGCTCGAGGAGATCGGGCTGTCGCCGAGCCGCGCCTTCGTCGCGCACGAGGTCGAGGGGGCGCGCGTCGTCGCGCCGGACGGGACGTCCCTCGTCCTCGACGAGCGCCGCGGCGGGAACGAGACGGGCTACGTCCTCGAGCGGGACCTGTTCGACCGGCACCTCGCGAAGGAGGCCGCAAAGGCCGGCGCGGAGGTCATGATCCGAACGAGTGCCGTCGGGCTGCTGCACGAGGCCGGCCGCGTCGTCGGCGCGCGGTGCGAGCACTTCGCGGACACGTTCGACGTGCGCGCGCGCGTCGTGATCGGAGCGGACGGCTTCGAGAGCCAGGTCGGCCGGTGGGCCGGCCTCGAGACGCACCTTCGGGCGAGGGACATCGACGCATGCCTGCAGTACACCCTCGTCGGGGTGGCGGGCGACGCGCGCTACAACGACGTCTACCTCGGCTCCTGCGCGCCCGGAGGGTACGCGTGGACGTTCTGGAAGGCCCCCGACGTGGCCAACGTCGGGATCGGCGTGAATCTCTCGAAGATCCGCGACCGCGCGGACGCGAAGAAGTACCTCGACGCGCACATCGCCCGGACGCCGGGCCTGGCGAGCGGCGAGGTGATCGAGGAGGTGGCGGGCGCGGTGAGCGTCTCGATGCCCCTCGAGCGCACCGTGACGGACGGCCTCGTGCTCGTCGGCGACGCGGCGCGGCTCATCGACCCGCTCACGGGCGGCGGCATCCTGAACGCATGCCTCTCGGGGAAGTACGCGGGCGAGGTGGCGGCCGAGGCGGCCCGGACGGGCGACGCCGGGGCGGACGCGCTCCGAGCGTACGAGCGGCGGTGGCGGGCCCGCCTCGAGGAGGAGCTCGCCCGGCACTACCTGATCAAGGAGCGTCTCCTGCGCATCGACGACGTGACGATCAACCGGATCCTCCGCGTCCTGGCGAGCGTCGACCTGCGGCGCATGACCGCCGCGGACGTGCTCGCGGCCGTCCGGGCGCGGGACCCGGAGGCGCTGAAGGAGTTCCAGGAGCTCCTGTGACGCACCTCCGCGACTCAGTCCTTCGACAGGTCCTCGCCGCCCTCGAACACGCTCTGGACGTGCGTGTACACCTCCTCGAACCCGAACAGGAGCTCGGACGACACGGGGACGACCCGGCGGTAGATCCCGATCGACTCCATGCCCTTCAGGAACTCGACATCGAGGAGGGTCTTCGACGTCGTCCCGTCCTGGAACAGGCTCTCGTACAGCGCGTACGGATCGAGGGACCACTTCACGACCTGTTCGAGTTCCGGTTCCGGGAGGAGGTCCGCCTTGCTCAGCACGTTGACGAAGGGCAGGGCGTGCCGGAACTGGACCGTCGCGCTAAGCAGGACGGAGGATACGAAGCCCGAGGGTCGCTTCACGAGGAGCGGGTCGTTCAGGTACACGAGGGCCGAATCGTCCCTGCCGAACGCGTCGACGAACGCGGGGCCCGACTCCCGGAACGTGAACAGCTCGATCTGACCGGGCGTGTCGATGAGGAAGTAGTTCGTCTCGAACTTTTCTAACACGTCCGCGATCTCCTTCGCGTTGAGGGCGAGGAGGTCCGCCGCCGCGATCTGCGCGCCGTTCGGCCCGAGGGCCTGCGCGGCCATGACCTCCGACGTTCGCACCCAGTCGCGTGCGTCGACGTCGGGCTCGTACTGGAGCGCCTCCGCGCCCGGATCCAGGTTGATCGTCACGACGTCGAGGCCCTGGGAGTTCATCCACGTCTGGAACGCGTGGACCATCGTCGACTTGCCCGAGCCGGCCGTGCCGACGAAGTACAGGTTGCGGGCCATACGGGTTCGCGAACGCACGTCGTCCCATCAAGGTTCGGTCCCGGACGTGGTAGGCGCGAGAACAGCCCTGTCGTTTGAAGGCTTCTTGGCAGGATCCGTGGGAGGCCGGGGCGCCGGCCCACAGATTCGCCTCCTCCAGGCCAAACCGCCCGCCACGTGCTTGCGCCTTTCCGCATGGTTCTCGCAGGTGACCACGGGGCGGAACGAAGGTCATCCATCTTCGCGACCACAAGGGCTATTGTGGTCCGGGTCCTTGGCGCGCTCAACATGGCCGTGAGAGACGTCAGTTGGTCGAGGGTCCTAATCGCCTTCGTTGCCACCATGGCGGCAGTGTACGTGATTGCGTTGCTGCAGGGTCCGGCGGGATTCTACACGGATGGGATCATCTCGGAGCCGTCGGGCGGCGTTCCATCCGTTGCGTGGATCTTCGTCTACGCGCTGGTCGCCAACGTGATTTGGTGGGGTATCCTGTTCGTCCCGTCCAGGCCGAGGCGACCGACCACGACCGGATTCGTCGCGGAAGTGACATCGTAGGGTCCAGCGCTAGCAAGCCCACATATGGCCATGACAGGAGTCCTCCGGGGAAGGCTTGACGACCGAACCGAGGCAAGTCGGGATCGCGTTCGTCATTCCCGACGTTGATATTACGGGAACCTTTAACCGCACTCCATGACATTCCGGGTCGCCTGAGACCATTTTGGGTCGGGGGCTCCGAGGGGGAGGGCTTCGATGAGGGACACGAGGAGTTCGGCTCGAGCGGTTACGATCTCGGTGTTAGGCGTTCTGTTCGTTCTCGTGTTGGCGGTAGGACAGCCGGCGTCCGCGGGGGTGGGGCCCGGTGGTGCGACGTTCCCGTGGGTTACCCCGGTGTTCGGCATGGAGACGGCGCCCGACGGGAGCCTGTTGGTCGCAGACTACGGCCAGGGGATTATCCAACTCAAGAAAGGAACCGGCAAGTTGGTCGCGAGCCTTCCGACGGTGACCGACATCGCTCCGATCGGAGGTGGGACCATGTTCGCGATCACGGGTGGCGGAGGCGCCGAGAGGGGGTACTCTCTGTACCGTGTTTCCCGCGGGTCCGTCCGGCAGATCGCGGACCTGTCCGCCTTCGAGACCGCCATGAATCCCGACGGAGGGGAGGATGACTCGAACCCGTTCGAAGTCGTCGCCCTCACCGCGGAGACGGCCCTCGTCGCGGATGCGGGAGGGAACGACCTGCTGATCGTCGACGAGGAAGGGAACGTGGACTGGGTCGCCGTCCTGCCGCTGGAGATGGTGTCGACCGAGAACGTGAAGGATCTCGTCGGGTGCCCTGACCCGCCGGAAGGGCTTCCGCCTGAGGTCTGCGACCTGCCCGGCGAGATTCCCGCGCAGCCCGTGGCGACGAGTGTCGCGATCGGGCCCGATGGCGCCTACTACGTCAGCGAGCTCAAGGGATTTCCCGCGCCGCTCGGCGAGTCGAAGATCTGGCGGATTGAGGCCGGCACCCTGCACGCGAAGTGCGGCGAGAGCCCCGCCTGTTCCGTCGTCGCCGACGGGTTCACGTCGATCGTCGACCTCTCCTTCGGCCCCGATGGTACGCTCTATGTGACGGAAATCGACGAGGCGAGCTGGCTCGCGGTGGAACTTGCGCCCTTTGGGCTCGACGTGATGCTAGGGGGCACGGTCAACGCATGTGACGTGAGTGACTGGACGTGCACGGAGGTCGCGACGGGCCTCCCCATTCCAATCGCTACGTCGGTCGCCGGCGACGGTGTGCTGTACGCGGCAATCTTGGTTCTCGTCCCGCCACCGGACGGCTTCGCAGTCGTCCCGTTGTCCTGAGCGGCCTCGAGCCACAAGTGCTCATCCATCGGTGGCAATTGCCGAACCGATTGTCCCCGACGGACATCGTGCGACACGACGGACTGCTCGTGCGCGAAAGTGGCCACGGGCCTCACGATACCGAATGCCGTGGTGGCGAGTGGGGGTAAGGTCTGCCTGGGCGCGAGCGCCCTCACGTACCGCTGCTTGGCTGTACTGACCCGAGCGAAGACGGCCGCAGGGAGGGAGCAGCTCGGATCCGCGCGCTCCCGCAGGATTTGTGCGTTAAGGCCCGACACGGGCCTGCTCGGACTCGAACCATCACGCCGCAAGTAT
>JBQTHW010000231.1:0-4165 GCA_052389495.1 Methanobacteriota archaeon
GGCCGTCCGCCTCGCTCGCGACGTTGCGGGCGACAAGGCGCTCGTCGCGGGGAACATCAGCCTCACATGGGTCTACGACCCCAAGGATCCGGCGTCGAAGGCCCGCGTGCGTCGGGAGTTCGATGAGCAGCTCGAGGTCCAGGTCCGGGAGGGCGTCGATTTCGTGATCGGAGAGACGTTCTCGTACCTCGGCGAGGCGGTCGTCGCGGCGGAGGCGGCAAAGGCCACGGACCTTCCGACGATGGTCACGATGTGCTTCGAGCGGAACCCCGTGACGCCGGAGGGGAAGACGCCCGCGAACTGCGCGCGGGCCCTCGTCGCGGCGGGCGCGGACATCGTTGGCGTGAACTGCCTCCGCGACCCGAGGCACATGCTCCCGATCGCCGCGGAGATGCGCAAGGCCGTTGACGCGTACGTCGCGTGTCAGCCCACGGCGATCCGCACCCCGGACGACTCGCCGGACTTCACGAGCCTCCCGCAGTTCCCGTTCGAGCTGGAGACCCTCACCCTGTCGCGCCGCGACATGGCGGCCTACGCGCGGGACGCGGCCGCGATGGGCATCAACTTCATCGGTTCGTGCTGCGGCTCGATCCCGGTCCACGTGCGGGAGATGGCGCGGGCCCTCGGGAAGCGGCCCTCCGCGGACCGCGCGTGGCGGATCGACTACGGGAAGCCCATGTCCGCGTACGAGTACTACGAGCACCGCGAGAGGCCGCCGGGGGCGGCGTAGGCCCCGGCCGCGACGGAGGGAGGCGCCGTGGCGACGTTCGATGCGATCATCGTCGGCGGAGGCCACAACGGGCTCGCGGCGGCGGGGTACCTCGCGCAGGCCGGGCTGAGCACCCTCGTCCTCGAACGCCGGCCGATCGTCGGCGGCGCGAGCGTGACGGAGGAGGTCTTCCCGGGGGTGAGGTTCTCGCGCCTCGCGTACTCCGCCGGCCTCCTCCGGCCGGAGATCATCGAGGACCTGCAGCTCGCGAAGTTCGGGTACGAGGCGCATCCGTTCGACCCGCAGTACTTCCTGCCGTTCCCGAACGGCGATTCGATGCTGTTCTGGAACGACGCGGAGAGGAACATCAAGGAGTTCGAGCGGTATTCGAAGAACGACGCGCGCGCGTATCCCCGGTACGTGAAGTTCTGGACGGAGGTCATGGAACTCATCGAGCCGATGGTCCTCGCGGCGCCGCCGCCCCTCGCGGACCTGATCGGCATGTTCCAGGGGGCGGAGGCGGAGGAACTCGCGAAGCGCGTCCTCCTGCAAAGCGCCGCGTCCCTGCTCGACGAGTTCTTCGAGTCGGAGGAGGTCAAGGCCTCGTTCGTCACGGCCACGACGATCGGCCTCCCGGCCGGGCCGCGCACGCCCGGCACGGCGCTCATGCTCGGCCACATGCTCCTGCACGAGATCAACGGCGTCAAGCAGACGTTCGGCTATGCGAAGGGCGGCATGGGCGGCATCTCGGAGGCCCTCGCGAAGGCCGCGATCCATTTCGGCGCGACGGTCCGCACGTCGGCGGACGTGGCCCGCATCCTGACGAAGGACGGACGCGCGACGGGCGTCACGCTCGCGGACGGCACGAACCTCCACGCGACGGCCGTCCTCTCGAACGTGGACGTCAAGACCCTGTTCCTCAAGATGGTCGACGCCGACGCGGTGGACCCGGTCTTCCGGAACCGCGTGCGGTCCGTCAAGGCGAGCGGCGTCGTGACGAAGGTGAACCTGCACCTCAAGGAGATGCCCGACTTCACGAGCCGTCCCGGGAAGACCGTCAAACCGCATCACATGGGGTACATGGACATCTGCCCGTCCGTGGACTACCTCGAGCGCGCCTGGGACGACGCGAAGTACGGCGAGCCGTCCCGGCTGCCCTTCCTGGATTGCGTCTCGCACAGCGCGACGGACCCGAGCCTCTGTCCTCCCGGTACGCACACCCTGTCGATGTACTGCCAGTACTTCCCGTATCGCCTGCGGCGCGGGACCTGGGACGGGCGGAAGGAGGAGGTCGGCGACCTGATCGTCGACACGCTCGCGGAGTTCGCGCCGAACCTGCCGAAGGCGGTCCTCGCGCGGGACGTCCTCACGCCCCTCGACATGGAGCGCGAGTACGGCCTGCCGGAAGGCTGCATCTACCAGACGGACATGACGCCGGACCAGCTGTTCTCGATGCGGCCGGTGCCCGGCTGGTCGAACTACCGGACGCCGATCGACGGGTTGTATATCTGCGGCAGCAGCGCGCATCCCGGAGGTGGCGTGACAGGCGCGCCCGGCCGGAACGCCGCCATGGCGGTCCTCGAGGATCTTCCGAAGCTTAGGGCTTGACGATGCCCGGTCTCACTCCTTCAGGGGGGACCACAGAATCGTGATGAGCTTCGCCTGATCATCCTCCGCGTGATCGTCCGGGTCACACACGAAGACGTCGCCCGGCGGGCCATGGATCGGTCCCGCCTGCGCGACGTGGGCCTTGCCCATGAACGCCTGCCACGCCCGCCCGAGGCCGTCGAGGCGGCCCTGGTACGCGTACCAGACGACCTTGCCTCGCACGTGCATGTGCGGTGGGAGGACTCCGATCTGCACGTCGCGATTCGCAATGCGGTCGTACTCCCGGTGCACGCCATCGCACTTTTTCATGTCCTTGCCGGTGTCAGCCGAATGCCTGCTTCCTAGAAGTCCGTTCCGACGGGGCGGGGCACAACCATCAAGTAACCTCGACTGTTTCGGAGCGAATCCGATGAAAACCGAGCTCACCTCCTTCGACATCAAGGCCCTCGTGGCGGAGGGGCAGGGACTCGTCGGGGGGTACATCGACAAGGTGTACCAGCGGGAAGACGAAGTCATCGTGAGGATCAACGTGCCCGATGCCGGGCGTGCCGAGCTGTACTTCCTCGTGGGCCGATGGCTTTGCGTGCACGCGGTGGAGGAACGGCCGGTGGCCCCGCCGCCGTTCGCCCAGACCCTCCGGCGCCTTCTCGACAACGCCCGGATCGCGTCGATCGAGCAGCGTGGGCTCGACCGGGTCGCCGTGTTCACGGTGGAACGGGGCGCCGAGGTCTACCGAATCGTCTTCGAGGTCTTCGGCAAGGGCAACCTCGTCGTCGTGCGGGACGACGAATGCGTCGCCGCGCTGTTCCCGCAGACGTTCAGGGACCGCAGCGTGAAGCCGGGGGAGCCCTACGCGTTCCCGCCGGCGGGGTTGGACCCGCTCGAGGCCGATCGCGCGGCCTTCCGGGAGGCCCTCGCGTCGTCGAAGGGACAGGTCGTCCGCGTCCTCGCGAGCGTCCTGAACCTCGGAGGCCAGTACGCGGAGGAGCTGTGCCTCCGCGCGGGCGTGCCGAAGGAGACGAAGGTCCGGGACCTCTCGGACGCGCAGGCGGACGCGCTGTACACAGCCTTGAACAACGTCGCCGTGGCGGTCGACCGGGAGCGCCGACCCGCGGTGATCCTCCGGGAGAACGCGGCCATCGACGCGGTGCCGATCGAGCTCGCCCAGTACGCAGGGTTCGAGCGAGAGGCGTTCCCGACGTTCAACGAGGCCCTCTCGCGCTACCTCGACGTCGCGCGTCCGGAGGAGCTTGCGACGGACGAACGGGCCGCGAAGCTCGAACGTCGCATCGCGCAGCAGGAGGCCACGTTGCGGGCCCTGCACGAGGAGACCGGACAGCTCGAGGCGCGGGCCCACCTCCTGTACGCCCACTACGCGGCCTTCGACGAGCTCCTCAAGGCGATCCGCGAGGGCCAGGACCCTCCGGAGCACGCGCAGGTCAAGGCCGTCGACCGGAAGGCCCGCACAGTGAGCCTCGGGGTCGCGGACCTCGACTCAATCACGTTGGACTACGAGAAGGACGTGACCGCGAACGCACAGGCGCTGTACGACCGCCGGAAGGAGGCCCAGCTCAAGGCCCAACGGGTGGAGGAAGCGATCGAGGCGACCCGGAAGGAGATGGCCGCGGCGACGCGCAAGGAGGTCGCCCGCGCACGGAGGCCGACGGTCCGCGGGACGAGGGCGATGTGGTTCGAGGCGTACCGCTGGACGCTCTCTTCGGAGGGCCACCTAATCCTCGGCGGCCGGGACGCGCGGTCGAACGATCAGCTCGTGAAGAAGCACCTGAAGGAGGGCGACCGGTACGCCCACGCGGACGTGCACGGCGCGCCGTCGACGGTCGTGAAGGA
>JBQTHW010000232.1:0-3042 GCA_052389495.1 Methanobacteriota archaeon
CGGGAGGAGCTGTTCGTGCCGATCCTCACGGTTGATTCGGTGGTCCCTCGGGAGGCCGTCGACGATCGTGGGCTCGACGAAGTTCCCGTCCCCCTTGAGGACCTTCCCGCCCGTCAGGATCCTCCCCCGGGACCTCCGGACCTCGCCGATCGCCTTCTCGTACGTCTTCACGGCCGCCTCGTTGATCACCGGGCCGAGGTACACATCGCGCTTCGTCGGGTCGCCGATCTTCACCTTCCGCGTCTCCGTGACGAGCTTCTCGAGGAACGCCTTCTTCACGCGCCGGTCGACGAGGACCCGCGAGCACGCGGAGCACTTCTGGCCCCCGAACCCGAAGGCCGCGCGCATCACCCCGACGGCCGCCTTGTCGAGGTCCGCGTTCGCCGTGACGACGGTCGGGTTCTTGCCGCCGAGCTCCGTGATGATGGGCTTCGGGAATCCTCTACTGAAGGTGCGGAACGCTCCGAGCCCGACCTCGCGCGAGCCCGTAAAGACGAAGCCGTCGACGCCCGGGTTCTCGACGAGCTCCCGCCCGATCGTGGCGCCGGGTCCCGTGACGTAGTGGAAGGCGCCGGGCGGCACGCCCGCCTCCCGGAAGATCTCGTACACCTTCAGTCCCATGAGGGGCGTGTCGGAGGCCGGCTTGAACACCGCCGTGTTGCCCGTGATCACCGCGCCCGCGGACATCCCGGCGGCGATCGCGGCCGGGAAGTTGAACGGCGCGACGACGGCCCAGACGCCGTATGGCTTGAGGACGGACCGCGTCCGCTCCCCGGGCAGGAAGCGCCCCATCTCGTACGCGTACCCGTGGTTCCGCTCGAGCTCCTCCGCGTACCATCGCAGCAGGTCCGCCGTCTCGTCGACGTCCGCGAACGCCTCGTAACGGTTCTTCCCGTTCTCGAAGGACATCAGCGCGGACAGGTAGAACTTGCGCTGGGCCACGAGGTCCGCCGCGCGGCGGAAGATGTCCACGCGCGTCGTGTAGTCCGTGGCGGACCAGTCGGGGAACGCCTTGCGCGCGGCGGCGATCGCCCGCTTCGCATCCGCGGCCGTCCCCTTCTGGAACGTGCCGAGGACGATCCGTCGGTTCGACGGGCACACATCACGGAACGTCTCGCGGGCCCAGGCCGCCTTGCCGTCGATCAGCATGGGGTGCTTCTTGCCGAAGTCCTGCTGGACCTTCTCGACCGCGGCCTCGTACGCCAGGTGGAACTCCTCCTCCTTCCCGGCCTCGACGGCGTTCTGCCACGTTCGCTCGTTCCGGAAAACCATCGTCGCCCTCCGAGCGGCGATGGGATGCCCCCGGGCGAAATAAGGTTTCGCTCCGGGTCGCTACACGATGTACGAGTCGGGCGAGCCGTCGTACTTGTCGTACGTCGCAAGGGCGCCGATCTGCGCGAGGAGCTCGCGCGCCCACTCCCGCGTATACGAGTTCGGCGGGAGGTCCGTCGTCGTGCCGAGCCACTCGAAGATCTCTTTCATCGAGGCCTTCTGCTCGTCCTTCGTGAGGCGCTCCCCGAGATGGCCCATCGAGGTCTCGAGGCGTCCCATCGCGCGGACAACCTCCTGGCACTGGGCCACGAACTTCGCATACTCCTCTCGCGTCATCCCATCGACCCGGCGGAGGAACTCGGCGTGCGTCGATAAAGGTTCTGGCCGGGCGGCGCGGAAGGTTCTTGTCCCCGTGCCGGGTGCGCCCTTCCGTGGCGGCGTTCGCGCGGGTCGCGAAGGTCCACGAGGTCCCGCCAGGTGGCTCGAAGGTCGTCGTCGCGGCGGGCGTCCCGATTGCCCTGTTCAACGTGGGCGGCACGTTCTACGCCCTCGCGAACGTGTGCCTTCACCGCGGCGGCCCGATCGGCGAGGGGACTCTCGACGGATCGGTCGTCACGTGCCCCTGGCATGGCTGGGAGTACGACGTTCGGACGGGAGAGAACACGACGAATCCCGTCGCGCGGATCCGGTCGTACGATGTACGGGTCGACGGGGACGATGTCCTCGTCGGCGCGTGAGGCGGGCCGACCGTGGCCGTCCCGGTCCTCTGGGCCCTGACCATCCTGTCCCTCCTCGCCGTCGCGGCGAACGCGCTGTCGCTCGCGCAGGGCGCCGCCCTCCGCGGCGGCGTGCGCCGCGCGCTCCGCATGTCCCAGGGCGCCTACCTGCCGCGCGCCGTCCTCCTGCTCCCCGTGCGCGGTCTCGACGCGGGCTTCGACGACAACGTGCGCGCCATCCTCGCGCAGACGTACCCCGCGTACCGGATCGTCGTGATCGCGGACCGCGCGGACGAGCCGGCCCTCTCGAGGATCCTCGACATCGCCCGGGACGCGCCCCGCGTCCCCGTGTCGTCGCTGGTCGCCGATCCCGACGGCCTGGGCGGAAAGGTCAACGCCCTCCGCACGGGTCTGCGGCACCTGACACCGGCCGACGA
The DNA here is from genome assembly GCA_052389495.1 of Methanobacteriota archaeon. Classification (GTDB taxonomy): domain Archaea; phylum Thermoplasmatota; class Thermoplasmata; order RBG-16-68-12; family RBG-16-68-12; genus RBG-16-68-12. The sequence continues at coordinate 2,426 of JBQTHW010000232.1, forward strand.
GGTCGTCGTCTTCGTCGACGCGGACATCCGGCCCGGGCCCGGCTGGCTGCGGCAGCTCGTCCAGCCCCTCGCCGACGTCACGGTGGGCGTGGCGACGGGGTTCCGCTGGTACGTCCCACACAGGCCGACGTTCTGGTCCCTCCTGCGCTCGGAGTGGAACGCGGTCAGCGCGAACGTCCTGTTCGACCCCGCGCGGGTGTACGCGTGGGGCGGGTCGTGCGCGGTCCGAGCGGACCACCTGCCCGCGTTCCGCCTCGAGGAACGGTGGCGGTCCGTGCTGAGCGACGACCTCGTCCTGACGCGCGCCGTCCGCGAGGCGGGGATGCGGATCGCGTACGCGCCCGCGGCCCTCGTGCCGACCGTCGAGGACGCGACGCGACGTGCGTGCGTCGAGTGGTGCCTGCGTCAGATGACGATGGCCGTCCTGTACTTCCCCCGCCTTCGGTCCTACGCCGCGTCGGCGTTCGCCGTGTTCAACGGTGCGGCGATCCTGGGCCTCCTGTCGCTCGTCCTCGCGGCGATCGTCGGTCCGACGTTCCTCGTCCCGGCGGCGCTGTTCCTCGTCACGCTGCCCGTCACCGTCGCGAAGGCCGCCCTGCGGAGGCGGGCCTTCCTGT
>JBQTHW010000233.1:0-1694 GCA_052389495.1 Methanobacteriota archaeon
GGCGCCCACGTCATCGCCTACGACCCGAATCCCGAGGTCACCGATTCGATCTCCCGTGGCGTTCTCCGGATCCCGTCTCCGGAGGACACGTTGGGCTTCCCTGTCAAGCCGCTCGTCGACCGAGGCCTCGTCGAGCCGACCTCCGACGTGACCAGGGTGCTCAGGGACGCCACGGTCAAGGTCCACTTCATCGCGGTCCCCACGGAGAAAGCGGGGGAGCCCTGGGGGGACGCCCTGGCGGACGTAGCGGACCACCTCGCGGGGAAGGACACATCGTCAGATCCCGAACTCATCGTCATAGAAAGCACGGTTGCGCCCGGCCACAGCCACCGGTATATCCTGAGCCGCCTCGAGAACCGCGGGCGCCGCATCGGTCGCGACTTCCTCTTTGCTGTATCGCCGCGTCGAGATTGGTTCGTGAGCAGGGAAAGGAACCTCCACACGCTACCAAGGGTCGTTGGTGGTTTCGACGAGACATCGCTCCGAGCCGCGATGGAGGTGCTGAGCATCGTCTGCAAGCAGATCGTGCCCGTTTCCTCCTACCGTGTCGCAGAACTCGTGAAGCCCTTGGAGAACGGCTTCCGTGCGATCAACATTGCGTTCATCGACGAGGTCGCCCGCGCCTTCCCCGACCTCGACGTGCGCGAGGCCGTGGAGGCCGCCGCAACGAAGTGGAACTTCCTTCCCCACTATCCCGGCGCGGGAATTGGCGGGTACTGTATCCCGATCGCACCGAAGTACTTGCTCGCGGGGGCCAATGGCGGATCCGCGCAGTTTCAGTTGATGAAATCCTTCACCGAGTCGTTGTCAGAGCACACGAGGTACATCGCCGACACCTTACACCGCGCTTCGAATGGCGGCTCGATCCTGCTCCTGGGCCTCGCCTACAAGGAAGGCGTCAAGGTCCACGAGGGTTCTCCGGCGCTGGCGATCTCCGAAAGCCTTCGAAAACGGGGCGCCGACATTCGGATTCACGATCCTCTCTACGACGAACGGGAAATCAGAAGAATCACAGGCGTCGAAACGGCAGCCTATCCCGACGACCTCGAGCGATTCTCGATGATTGCCGTGCTGGTTGCCCATCGCCCCTATCGCTCCCTCGCGGAATGCGACCTTGCGAGGTACATCCGGCCCGGCACCTCCGTCCTCGATGTGGAGGGTGTGTGGGAACCGCTCGGCCCCGCGTTCGCCAGGAACGGGATTCACTACCGTCGACTCGGCTCCACGAACTGGACCGACTTTTCCTAACTGAGGTGTGCGCATGGCGGACGTGAACACCTTCGGCTCGGTCGATCGTCTGCTGCTCACCGTCGTCGTCCCGATGTACAACGAGGCGGATTGCGCCCGGGAGACGCTCTCGGCCCTGAATCTTGCGATCGCGCCCCTGCGACCGGGTGTCGAGATCGTCGCCGTCGATGACGGGTCGACGGATGCGACGCACGGTATCCTTAAGGCGGCCGCAACGGACGCGGACTGGCTCCGGGTCGCGAGCCACGCAGGGAACCAAGGCAAAGCCCAGGCTCTCCGCACGGGAATCGAGATCAGCCGGGGGCGGTACATCGCCTTCCTGGATGCGGATCTCCAATACTCGCCGCGGGATGTCCTCCGGATGCTATCCCTGGCGCAGAGCGAGGGCTGGGATGTCATCACGGGAACGCGGAACAACGAACGCTACCGCCGAGAACGGTTCGTGC
>JBQTHW010000234.1:0-4064 GCA_052389495.1 Methanobacteriota archaeon
GGCGCTCGCCGCGGCGAGCTTCGGTGCGCTCGTCGGCCGCGCGGCGCGGCTCACGTTCGCCAGCGTCGCGGACCTCCTCGCGAACGAGATCACGCCGAACGAGACGTTCTACCGCGTCACGAAGAACCTGATCGATCCGGTCGTCGACGGGGGGACGTGGCGGCTCGAGATCGACGGCCTCGTCTCGTCGCCGCGGAGCTACCGCCTCGCCGACCTCGAGGCGCTCCTTGCGACGGCGGAGACCGTCACGCTCGAGTGCGTCAGCAACGAGGTGGGCGGAAACCTGATCAGCACGGCCCGGTGGTCCGGCGTCCCGCTCGCGGACCTCCTGGCGACCGCGGGCGTGGCCCCGGAGGCGGACTGGGTCGCGTTCACCTGCGCGGACGGCTACTCGGTCGGGGTGCCCTTGGGCCGGGCGACGTCCCCCGGAAGTCTCCTCGTTCTCAGGATGAACGCGGCGACCCTGCCGCCGGAACATGGCTTCCCCGCGCGGATCATCGTGCCCGGCCTCTACGGGATGTTCTCCGCGAAGTGGATCACGCGCATCACGCTCGTCCGGGGCGAGTTCGTCGGGTTCTGGCAACAGAAGGGATGGACGAACCGAGGCGCGATCCGGACGACCGCGATCGTGACGACGCCGGCCCCGGACGCGGTCCTCCAGGGACCCGTGACGATCGCCGGCGTGGCGTTCGCCGGAGACCGAGGCATCTCGCTCGTCGAAGTGAGCGTCGACGGCGGGACGACATGGCAGGCGGCCGCGCTCAAGGTGCCCGCGCTGTCGGGGACCACATGGGTCCTGTGGACGTTCGACTGGGCGCCTCCCGCCCCGGGCGCGTACCGCGTCCTCGCGCGGGCGCACGACGGCGTCGGCACGATCCAGGAGCCCACGCGCGCGTCGCCCTTCCCCGACGGCGCCGCCGGGTACGACGGGATCACACTGCTCGTTGCGTGACGGCTCATGCGGGCCGAGACGGCACGGAGGCCCGCGCGCCCCTCGCGACGAGGATCAGTCCGCCGCCGGCGATGGCGGCTCCGATCGCAATCCACTCGCGACCGCGCATGAACGTCGCCGGGATGACGTACGCGCCCTGGAGGGCGAAGCCCGTCCCGAGGAGCGCGAGGATCGCGCCGACGACGATGAGGATCGGACGCATCGGGACTCCGTGCTCCGGGAACGCGTTCAACGCATGAGCGTGCGGTCAAGGGTCGTCTCGAGGCCCCAGTCGTACAGGAGGTAGAAGCGCTCCGCGCCGCTCGGCGTGCGCATGATCCCGACGAGCCAGGGGTCCGCCATCCCGACGGCCTGCCACACCTCGACCCGCTCGAAGTCTCCAAGGGAGCCGCGGGCGCGCACGACGGCCTCCGCGGGCAGGGCCACGAAGCGGTCGATCCGGTGCCGCTTGAAGTTCCAGACGGACCAGTCCTCCCACAGCACGGACTTGAGCGGGATCGCCCGCGCGAGCTCCGGCGCCAGAACCTCGAGATGGGCCTTCCGGAGCGAGGCGAACGACTTGTCCTTCGACACGACGGGGATTTCCGTGAAGGCGCCGAGGTTCTCCTTCGCCCAGACCTCGTACGCGATCTCCGCACGGCGCGCGGCGATACGGGCCGGCAGCGCCTCGAGCGCGGCCTCCGTGTGTTTCACGTCCGCGCGGAACGCACGCGCGATCTGCGCGTCGGACCGGTAGACCTCGATCTTTTCCCGCGCCTCGCGCAGTTCGTCCTGCCACCCGCGGACGAGGTTGTCGTCGGTCTCCACTTCCTCGGACACGGACGCCTTCGCAGCGCGCTGGACGAGCTGCTCGGTCAGGTTCGCGCTCACACCCTTCCCCTCCGGGGGCGCACGGGGGTGAACGACGGCGACGTGCGGCACGCTACGCGTAACCGGGCGGACGCCTGACACGTCACCCTCGGGCTTCGTGCCCCGTGAGACAATTAGACACACGATATCCGTTGGGAGGTTTTAAAACCGTAGGGCGCGCGGGGCTCCGTCCGCGGATCAGCCGCCCGTCGTGAGGAGTTTCGCCTCCCGCTGCCATGACCGGTAGAGCTCCTCGATCTCGTAGGGAGGCGCGTGGACGGACAGGTACCGGAGCCGCCCGCGGCCGATGTTCCGGATCCCGTGCGCGCCGCCCGCGGGGAAGAAGACCGCCGTGTTCGGCCCATGCACCTTCCTCTCACGTTGCGTCGAGACCTCCGCGCGGCCCTCGAGGATGAAGTACATCGACTCGACGGTCCGGTGCTCGTGGAGCGGGGTGCTCCCGCCCGGTCGCACGTCGACGAGCGTCACGAGGAACCTCCGCGCGCCGACGCTGTCCGGGCCGACGAGCTGGAACGAGCGACTCTTGTTCCCCTTCAGGGCGCGCGCGTCCTTCAGGCGGACGACCCGCATCGCGTCACCGCGGGGCCCCAAGGGGTGCCGTGCATTTGGAGTTTTCCGCGCGTCGAATGCGCGACGAGGGTTCCGCAAGACGACGTCTCCATTGACCGCACAACACTTATGTAGCGTAGGGTGGGTTCGCGGCCGCCATGGTCCGGATCGAGGTGATGGCCTTCACTCCGACGGACCTCGTCGAGGAGCACGAGGCCACGATCGGCCGGTGCCGGGACCTCGTCGACAAGTACTCCGTGACCTGGGTGAACATCGTCGACCCGGACGGGCGCACGCTCGAGGAGCTCGAGACCCTGTTCGGCTTCCACCCGCTCGCCCTCGAGGACGCGCTGAACCAGGATCTCGCGCCGAAGGTCGAGGTCTACGACGACGTCGCGTTCATCGTCGCCCGGACGATCGTCTGGGCCGAGGAGATCGAGACGGACCAGCTGTCGATCTTCCTCGCGAAGAAGTTCGTCGTCACGATCCACGACAAGGTGTTCCCGCAGCTCGAGGACATCCGAATCCGGCTGCGGAAGCGGACGCCTCGGATCATGAAGGCCGGGGCCGACTTCCTCGCGTACACGATCCTGGACATCATCGTCGACTCGTACTTCCCGCACCTCGACCGCTTCCAGTCGATCCTCGACCAGCTCGAGGACGAGATCGTCGAGAAGCCGAGCGCGGGCGGGATCGCGAAGCTCCACGACCTGCGCACGGACCTCCTCCTGGTGCGGAACGGCCTGCGGCCTCAGCGCGACGTGCTCGCGACGCTGACGCGTCTCGAGGTCCCGATGTTCCGGCGAGAGATGCGGAACTACCTCCGGGACGTGCACGACCACATGATCACGGCGCTCGACACCCTCGACACGTATCGGGAGATTCTGACCGGGCTCATGGAGGTCCACGCGACCCTCGTGTCGAACCAGCTCAACGAGGTGATCAAGGTCCTCACGGTCATCTTCACGATCAGCATTCCCGCAACGATCGTGACGACCGCCTTCGGGATGAACGTCTCCTTCCCGGGGTTCAATCAGCCGGAGGGCCTGTATCTTGCCCTCTTGTTGATGACGGCCCCGACGGTCTTCCTCCTGTACTGGCTGCGGAAGAAGGCGTGGCTCTAGTCGCCCGAGCGTGCCGCCTCGGCCTGCTCATGTGACGCGGTTGAGCTTACCCGTTCGCACGTCGTAGACGAAGCCCGTGACGGGGATGTCCTTCGGGAGGAACGGGTTCGACCTGATTCGCTCGACCTGCGTGCGCACGTTCTCCTCGAGGTCCGTGAACGCGTGGAGGGTGACCTTCGAGGCGTTCACGCCGTACTGGGCGGTGAGCTTGTCCTGGACGTCCTTGTCCTTGAACGTGAGCATGCCGCAGTCGGTGTGGTTGATCACGACGAACTCCCGGGTGCCGAGGAGGTTCGTCGAGATGACGAAGGAGCGCAGCGCGTCCTCCGTCGCGAGCCCGCCCGCGTTGCGGATCACGTGGGAGTCGCCCTCGTGCAGACCCAGGATCGCGTGGGCGTCGAGCCGAGCGTCCATGCATACGAGGACCGCGAGCTTCTTCGACGGTGGGAGAGGCAGGGTGCTCCGGTCGAAGGTTCGCGCGTACTCGGCGTTCGCGTGCAGCAAATCCTTCAGGAGGGCAGAGTCGGCCATGGGTCATCCCTGGGCGACCGAGGGCGGTTCGGTATTTA
>JBQTHW010000235.1:0-10141 GCA_052389495.1 Methanobacteriota archaeon
GCCGGAACGCCTCCGGGTCCTTGAGGGGCATCTCGACCGCCTCGCGCAGCCGGACCTTGATCTCCTCGAGCCCGCCGACGTCGGCCCAGGTCACGCGGGGGATCTCGACGAGGACCTCGCGCATCGCGCTTGGCTCGATTTCCTTGAGGGCGTTCTTGAAGTCCTCCGGCGTCACGCGCATCCTCTCGAGGGTCTCGGCCGGGATCGGCTTCTCGAGGTCGAGGTCCGGCAGGTACCGGCGGAGCGCCTTCATCGCGGCCTCCCGCGCGAGCGCGGCGAGGTCCGCGCCGACGAAACCGTGTGTGACGTTCGCGAGGTCGGAGAGGAGCGCGTCGCGCACCTCTTCGACGCCCTCGATCGGCATCCCGCGCGTGTGGATCTGGAGGACCTCCTTGCGGCCGTCGCGGTCCGGGACCCCGATCTCGATCTCGCGGTCGAAGCGTCCCGGGCGGCGCAACGCCGGATCGATCGCCTCGTCGCGGTTCGTCGCGCCGATCACGATGACCTGGCCGCGGGCCGACAGGCCGTCCATGAGGGTGAGGAGCTGCGCGACGACGCGCCGCTCGACCTCTCCGGTGACCTCCTCGCGTTTCGGCGCGATCGAATCGAGCTCGTCGATGAACAGGACGCTGGGCGCGTTCTTCTGCGCCTCGTCGAATTTCTCGCGGAGGCGTTCCTCGCTCTGGCCGTAGTATTTCGACATGATTTCCGGGCCCTGGATCGAGTAGAAGTTCGCGCCGGCCTCGTTCGCGACGGCCTTCGCGATCAGGGTCTTTCCCGTGCCGGGCGGACCGTACAACAGGACTCCCTTCGGCGGGTCGATCCCGAGGCGCTCGAACAGCTCCGCGTGCTTCAGCGGGAGCTCGATCATCTCGCGGACCTTCATGAGCTCCTCCTTGAGCCCGCCGATGTCCTCGTACGTCACGGTGGGCGTGAGGACCTCGCCTTCGCGGACGGGCTCCTCTTTCATCTCGATGATCGTCTCGTCGTGGATCTGCACGACGCCCTTGGGCTGGGTCTTGATCACCATGAACGGCAGCGCGCCGCCCATCAGGGCGATGCCGGGCACGATCACGACGTCCCCCTTGTTCACGGGCCGCTTGAGAAGCCCGCGCTTCACGAAGTTCTCGATCCCCTGGCCGAAGGAGATCTTGTGGCCCTCGCTGATGATCGGGGCGATCGTCACCCGCTCCCCCGTGAAGACTTCGGCCTTCCGCACCTCGACCTTGTCCCCGAGGCTCACGCCGACGTTGCGGCGCACGAGGCCGTCGATCCGCAGAATGCCCTTGCCTTCGTCCTCCTGCATCACGCGGAACAGCTTCGCGGCGGTCGACTTCTTGCCGATGATCTCGATGATCTCGCCGACGTCGACGCCCAGCGCGACGCGGGTCTTCGTGTCGACTCGCGCGCGACCCAAGCCGACGTCCGACTGGGGTGCTTCCGCCACGCGGAGCACGACCCGCTCGGGCACGCCGATTCAAAACCCACCGGCTTATATCAAGATTGTGGGGGCAATGTCGACGCACGAATCCGCGCCGTCACGGGGAGTGCGTCCGGCGCTCGCGCACCTCGCTTGATTCGTGGACGACGAGCTCCTCCGCCTCCACGACGCCGATCCTGCAGTGCGGACCAATTCGGACCTCCTCGCCCTTCACGAACTCCGCCGTGGTCCCCTCAAGGGTGATTTCCGTCCCCTCGATCCGGTCCGAGGACAGGTCCCCCCGGGACCGCAGGAAGCCGCCCGTCGACCGGACGCGGATCTCCTCGGCGCGGATCGTCGGGATCGAAGACGCTCCGCCGAGCTCGATGTCCACCTCGTCCGCCGTGAGTCCTCCGCCGATCCGAACCGCCCCCGTCGAATGGAACTCCTTCGCGCGCACCGCGCCGCCGACCTGTAGGCTGCCGCTCGCGACGACCTCGTTCGCTTCGACCTCCCCGCCGACTTGCAGGGAGCCACTCGACTCGACCTCCTCGGCCCTCAGGTCCCCCGCGACGCGGCTCGAGCCGGACGTCCGGAACTCGAGCACGCGGACCCCGCCTTCGAACGAACACGACCCGGCCACCTTCGCCTCGTCGGCCTCGAGGTCCCCCTGGACGCGCGCGTTCCCCGCCGCCCTGAACTGCCGGGTGCGGACCGGCTTGCCCGTGACGACGCCGGACCCCGCGATCTTGATCGCCTCCTCGCTCAACTTCACGCCGATCCCCGAGAAGTCGACGGCCCGGATCGCCTCGCCCGCCGCCTTGACGGCCTCCTCGGTGGCCCGGGCGACGTCTTCGTGGATCCGGGCGACGGCAACCGCGACGGACGGAGGGGCCTCCGGAACCTCCTCCGACTCCTCCGGCTCGGCCTCGTAGCGGGCCTTGATCTCGAGGTACGTCTTCTCCGAGATCTCGCCGCGCGCCAGGCGCTCCTCGAGCCGGCGCAGGATCTCCTTGCGCTTCATCGGAGGAGCCTCACCATGTGCGTCGCCGGCGACGTCATCGTCCGCAGGACGCGGGAGGCCTCGACCCGGGCCGCGAGGACGTGTCCGTCCACGCCGACGCGGTCCCGTGGCGCGGCCCTCCTCCGCCGTGCCGGGACCAAGACCGCGAGCCACGCACCGAGTCCGGTCGTCCTGCGCTGGAACATGTGGAGGAGGAGAGGACGGCGGATATTTAGGGAAGCCTCGCGGGGGAACGCGAGACCCTCCGCCGCTCACACGACAGCGTCTCCCCGGAAGGAGACGTCGAACCGCATCGAGCGGAAGAACGTTGAAGTAGACCCGCGAGGCTTGCGGCCCGCGGATGGCGGAGCCCCTCGAGCTGGTCCGGATCGCATCCTCGGAGACCCGTCGACAGATCCTGCGACTGCTCCAGCAAGGGTTCGACCATCCCGAGGACCTTGCGAAGAAGCTGAGGATCCGCCGGACCTCCGTGGACAAGCAGCTCGTCGAGCTTTTCGGGTGGGGCCTCGTGGACCGCGCGGCGGTGTTTCCGCCGACGGGGCGGCCGCGGATCGTGTACCAGGTCACGCAACGCGGCAGGGACCTCCTCGACCTGCTCGAACGGGTCGTGAACGAGTACTCCGCCTCCTTCCGCGGAGACTTCGAACGGGAGCTCGAGGCGCTCGAGGCGAAGCTGGCCGCGGGCGAAGTCGCGGAGGAGATGTACTTCAAGCGACGCAAGGAGATCGAGGCCCGCTACGCGGTCGTCCTATGAGCGAGCCCGTCGACGGCGCTGACGGGCGATCGCGTCCTCGAGGCTGACCTCCCCCCGGGCGACCGCGCCCGCGAGGTCCGCGGAGATCGTGACGCGCCCGCCGCTGTCGAGGCGCGACCGGCGTTGAATCTCCCGCAGCTCCCCCGGGGTCGGTCGGATCTCGAAGGGCGGCTCGACGCGTACGCCGGGCGTGAGGGCGATGCGAATCGCCGCGTCGACGTCGGGATGCGGGCTCCGCCGCGTCGTCCCGGCCTCGTCGACGATCTCGACGCGCACGTCGTCGCGCGCTAGGGAGTTCAGGATCCGGTCGCGGTTCGTCGGGTCCCCGTGGCCCACGCGCACCCGCAGGACGTCCGACGGGAACGTGCGGAGGGCCTGGCGCACATGGTATCCGACGGCCTCGGGGGTGCGGGCGATCCGCGTGTCGAGGACCTCGCCGTCGCCCACGACCGCGAACCCGGGCTCGCGGCCCGGGTCGATGCCGATCGACAGCTCGTGCCACGACGACTTGCCTTTCAGGAGCTGGAGCGACTTCGCGATCGCGCTCTCGATGTCGTCCACGATGACGACGTTGGCGGACCGGACGCGGGCGGCCTCCGCGGGGGAGGTCAGGACCGCACCGACGGCTTCCGGGACGCGCCGCGCGAAGGACAGGCTGACGAAAGGCAGGTCACGCGCCTTCAGGGCGGCGACGAGGTCGTGGTACAAGCGAAAGTCCTGCGTGAGGACGCCGAGCGACTTGCGCATCGCGCACGAGGCAATGCCGGCCGGCGACATAATCGTTGCCCGCGACCCGTGTTACCAGGAATGATTAACACCGTTGAAAATTGCGGCGGAACCGATTCATACCGACGATTCCCCATTCCTCCCTCGAAGGGTCGAACGTTGCAGGCACAGGCTTCTCCCGAAATCGACGTGAAGGGGTTGCTGCTCCGCGACGCGTTGGCGATCTTGACGGTCGTCGGGGCCTTGGCCGCGTTCTATGGGATTCTGAAGCTCGTCTCGCATCTGTCCGGCATCCCGTTCCCCTAAGGAGAACGGAACCGATCGAACACGCCGCGGCGCCCCTCGGCGTCGCCCTGTAGCTCCGCCAGCCGCTCGAGGAGCCGCCGCTCCTCCTGGGTGAGCCGCTCCGGCGTGCGGACGATCACGCGGACGACCTGATCGCCCCGGCCCGCGGCGCGGAACCTCGGCAACCCCTTCCCCCGGAGGCGCAGGAGCGTGTGCGTCTGCGTCCCGGCGGGGATGCGCAGGCGCGCGCTCCCGTCGAGGGTGGGCACCTCGACCTCCGCGCCGAGCGCGGCGTGGGCGAACGCGACGGGGAGGTCCATGACGACGTTGTCGCCGTCCCGCGCGAACGTCCGGTGGTCCTCCACCCTCACGACGACGTACAGGTCACCGCTCGACGCGCCGGCCTCGCCGGGCTCTCCCCGCCCAGGCACCCGGAGCCGAAGCCCGTCCGGTGCACCCTCCGGGATGTCAACGGACATCGTCCGGGCCTCGGACCGCTGCCCTTGGCCGTGGCACGCCTTGCATGGGGATTCGGGCCACCGACCCCGGCCGTGGCACTTCGGGCACGTCGTGATCGTGATGAACTGGCTGTACCCGCGTCGCTGCGAGCTGCTCACCTGGCCGCCCCCTCCGCACGTCGTGCACGTCACCGTGCGCCCGCCCTCGGCCCCTGTGCCTTTGCACGCGGAACACCGCGTGGGAGGGGTGAGGGTCCCTTCCTTCCGCGTCCCTCGCGCCACCTCGTCGAGCGTCACCTCCACCTCGAGGAGCATGTCCCGGCCGGGCGCCGGTCCACGGCGGCGGCCGGCGGCACCCCCGCCGAAGAGATCCTCGAACAGGCTCCCGCCGACCCCACCCCTGCCGAAGAACGACCCGAAAAGGTCCCGCCCGAGGAGGTCCTCGAGGTCGGAGGCGTGCGTGAACCGAGACCAGTCGAACTCCTGGCCGCCCCAGACCCGTTGCTTGAGCCCGTCCACGCCGAACTGGTCGTAGATCCGACGCTTGTCGTCGTCCACGAGGACCTCGTAGGCCTCCGAGATGCGCTTGAACCGCTCCTCCGCCGCCTTCGGGTTCTCCTTGTTCATGTCGGGGTGGTGCTTCTTCGCGAGGCGCCGGTACGCACGCTTGATGTCGTCCTTCGACGCCTCCCGGGAGACGCCGAGGGTGCGGTAGTAATCCTCGTCGCCCATGCTCTGTTCGTCCGACCACATACGCCCGAGCTTACTTCTTGTCTACGTCCTCGAAGTCCGCGTCGACGACCCCGGGCTCCCCGGGGCCGCCTTCCTCGCCGGACGGGGGAGGCGACGCCGACGCGCCGCCCTTCTGGTACATCTCCGCGCCGATCTTCATCGCCTCCTGCCGCAGGGCATCCACGGCCCGGCGGAGCTCCCCGACGTCCGTCGTCTGGAGGACCTTCCGGACCGCCTCGATCTTCTCCTGGACGGTCTTGCGCGTCGCGTCGGACACGCCGGACCCCAGATCCTTGAGCTGCTTCTCGAGGTCGTAGACCAGGCCGTCCGCGAGGTTCCGCAGCTCGACGAGTTCCCGGCGCCGGCGGTCGTCCTCCGCGTGCGTCTGCGCGTCGCGGATTGCATCGTCGATCTTGGTCTGCTCGAGCCGCTGGGGCGCCATGATCGTGAGCTTCTCCGTCTTGCCGGTCGCCGTGTCCTTCGCGCTGACGTTCAGGATGCCGTTCGCGTCGATGTCGAACGTGACCTCGATCTTTGGCATGCCCCGCGGCGCGGGCGGGATGCCCATGAGATAGAAGCGGCCCAGGCTGACGTTGTCTCCCGCCATCGCGCGCTCGCCCTGGAGGACGTGGACCTCCACGGTCGTCTGGCCGTCCGCGGCGGTCGTGAACGTCTCGCTCTTCCGCGTGGGGATCGTCGCGTTGCGCTCGATCAGCTTCGTGAAGACGCCGCCAAGGGTCTCGACCCCGAGGCTGAGCGGCGTCACGTCGAGGAGCAGGATGTCCTTCACCTCGCCGCTGAGCACGGCTCCCTGGATTGCCGCGCCGAGGGCGACGCACTGCATCGGGTCGACCCCGCGCTCCGCCGCACGGCCCAGGATCTTCTCGAACCGCTCGCGAACGACGGGCATGCGGGTCGGACCCCCGACGAGGACGATGTGGTTGACATCGGAGAACTGCCAGCCCGCGTCCTTGAACGCCTGCCGGATCGGCCCGTCGAGACGGGCGAGGACCCGCTCGATGAGCGCCTCGAGCTTCGAACGCGTGAGCTGCTTCTCGAGGTGGAGCGGCTGGCCTCCCTTCTGGCCGATGAACGGCAGGTTGATCGTCGTCTCGACCGTGCTCGAAAGTTCGATCTTCGCCTTCTCCGCCGCGTCGCGGAGGCGCTGCATCGCCTGTCGGTCCTTCGCGAGGTCGATGTCGTGCTCCGCGCGGAACTCGGAGACGAGCCAGTCGATCAGGACGTTGTCCATGTCCATGCCGCCGAGGGCCGTGTCGCCGGACGTCGCTTGGACCTCGAAGACGCCGTCGCCCATCTCCATCAACGTGACGTCGAACGTGCCGCCGCCCAGGTCGAGGACGCAGATCTTGCCTTCCCCCTTCTTGTCGAGGCCGTAGGCGAGGGCCGCCGCGGTGGGCTCGTTCACCAGGCGAAGGACCTCGAGCCCCGCGATCTTCCCGGCGTCCTTCGTCGCCTGGCGCTGGTTGTCGTTGAAGTACGCCGGCACCGTGATGACGGCCTGCGTGACCGGCTGGCCAAGGAACGCCTCCGCGTCCGTCTTGATCTTCCGAAGGACCATCGCGGAAATCTCCTGGGGCGTGTAGTCCTTCCCGTCGATACGGACCTTGTGGTCCGTCCCCATCTTTCGCTTAATCTGCATGACCGTCTTCTCAGGGTTCAGGACCGCCTGCCGCTTCGCAGGCTCCCCGACGAGGATGCCGTCCTTCGTGAACGCGACGACGGACGGGAACATCTTGCCGCCGTACGTGCTGCCTTCCGCGCTCGGGATGATACGCGGCGCGCCCGCTTCCATGTACGCGCCCTCGGAGTTCGTGGTCCCGAGGTCGATACCGATGATCTTAGCCATTCGATTCACCTCCGTTGTTCACGACGACGACCTGTGCGGGGCGAAGGATGCGATCGTGGAGCCGGTAGCCCCTGCGGACGACCTGCCGCACGATGCCGTCCTTCGATTCGGAATCGGCGACCTGCTCGACGCACTCGTGGACGTACGGGTCGAACGGCACGCCCACGTCGGGGATCGCCTGCAGGCCGACCTCCTCCAGAGCCTTCACGAGGTTCGACCGGACCATGCGGATGCCCTCCCCCGCGGGGCCCTCGGCCGCCGTCACGGCGGCGTCGAACTCGTCCAGGATCGGCAGGAGCCGAAGGAGCACGCCCTCGTGCGCGAACTTGACGAGTGCCTCGGAGTCCCGGGCTGCCCGCTTGCGGTAGTTCTCGAACTCCGCCTGGAGGTACTTGAGCGTCGTGAGGAGATCCTCGACCTGCCGGCGGGACGCGTCGAGCTCGGCTTGGAGGTCCTGGGCCTTCGGAGGCGCCTCGTCCATAGAGACCATCGGGGCCTCCCGGGGGGCCCAATCAGAACTCTTCGCCCTCGCCGCCGCCCTCGCCGTCGCCGCCTCCCTTGCCAGCGCCCGCGCCCTTGCCACCCTCGCCGGCCTTGGCCGCGATGACGTCATCGATCCGCAGGATCATGACGGCCGCGTCCGTCGCCGAGGACAGCGCCTGGCTGCCGACGCGAATCGGCTCGATCACGTCCTGCTTCTTCATGTCCGAGACCTTGCCCGTGTACACGTTGATCCCGGCGTGCTTGCTCCCTTTCTTGTGCTCCTTGCGGAGCGCAATGAGGGTGTCGATTGGGTCGAGACCGGCGTTCTCCGCGAGGGTGCGCGGGACGACCTCGACGGCGTCCGCGAAGGCCTCGATCGCGATCTGTTCGCGGCCGCCGACGGTCGCCGCGAAGTCCCGCAGGCCCAGGGCCACTTCCGTCGCGCTCGAACCGCCGCCCGTGATGACCTTGCCGTCCTCGATCGCGACGGCGACGACGCTCGTCGCGTCCTCGAGGGACCGCTCGACCTCGTCGACGACGTGCTCCGTACCCCCACGGATCAGGACCGACACGGCCTTCGGGTTCTTGCAGCCCGTGACGAAGGTCATCTCGTCCTCGCCAATCTTCTTCTCGTAGACGAGCTTCGCGCGGCCCAGGTCGTCCTTCGTGAGCTCATCGAGCTTCGTGACGACCTTCCCGCCCGTCGCCTTCGCGAGCTTCTCCATGTCGGACTTCTTGACCCGACGGACCGCGTAGATGCCGTCCTTCGCGAGGTAGTGCTGGGCCAGGTCATCGACGCCTTTCTGGCAGAAGACGACGGTCGCGCCGCTCTTGCGGACCGTGTCGACCATGCGCTTGATCATGGACTCCTCCTCGTTGAGGAACGCCTGGAGCTGGGTCGGGTCCGTGATCTCGATCTTCGCGTCGATTTCGGTCTTCTTGACCTCCAGGGCCGCATCGACGAGCGCGATCTTGGCGTCGGCCACCTCGGACGGCATGCCGGGGTGCACGCGTTCCTTGTCGACGATGATGCCGTCGACGAGTTCCGTGTCCGCGATCGAGCCGCCCTGCTTCTTGACAATCTGGATGTTGTCGTCGTCCACGAAGTACGAGTCGTCCGCGCGCTGCTCCGCGACCGTCGTGACGGCCTTCACGGCGACGTCCGCGAGCAGTTCCTTGTGGCCGCTGGCGCTCTTCGACGACATCGCCGTCGTGGCGACCTTCTTGAGAACCTCCGTGTCCTTGATCGTGATCTTCGCCGCGACCTTGTCGAGGACCTCGCGAGCCCGGTCGCTCGCCTGACGGTAGCCGGCGGCGATGACGGTCGGGTGGATATTCTGCTCGATGAGATCTTCCGCTTTCTTCAGGAGCTCGCCGGCAAGAATGACGGCCGTCGTCGTGCCGTCTCCTGCCTCATCGTCCTGGGTCTTCGCGACCTCGACGAGCATCTTCGCGGCGGGGTGCTCGATGTCGATTTCCTTGAGGATCGTCACACCGTCGTTCGTGATGACGACGTCCCCGAGGCTGTCGACGAGCATCTTGTCCATCCCCCGCGGGCCCAACGTCGATCGGACCGCGTCGGCGACCGCCTTCGCGGCCGCGATGTTGTTGAACTGAGCGCCCTTTCCGCGCTCTCTTCGCGTTCCTTCCTTCAGTACGAGAATCGGCGTCCCTGCTGGCATCATGGAGAGTCCTCCGGTCGATTTCGGGTCACGCCTATATAGGGACTTCTATATAAGTATTTCTAAGAACCGGTTCTGTTGCACCTACGGTTGGTAGGGGGCCTACGAGGCATCCTGTTGCATTCGTGTTGTCAACCGGGCTCCCGGCTTTGGCGGAGATGGGGCCACCCGATCGCCCTGGCGAGGAACTCCACGGTCCTACCGACGAGTCCGGTCATGTCCGTGCGGGCCCTGGGAGGCCAGCGTTGGGCCCCTCTCCTGCATCCAGGGGCGACCGGACACCCAACCGGTTTCGGGTCGCCACGTGAGTGTAGATCATGGTCGTCTGCACGTCCTTGTGGCCCAAGAGTTCCTGAATGGTGTGGATGTCGTATCCGTCCTCGAGCAAGTGGGTGGCGAAGCTGTGGCGCAGCGTGTGGATCGTCGCCGGTTTGGAGATTCCCGTCTGCTGGACCGCCGCCCGGAAGCTCTTCTGTAAGGCGCTCGGGTGCTGGTGGTGGCGCCGCACGATGTGCGTCCGCGGGTCGATCGAGACCGACGCTGCCGGAAATGCCCAGAACCAGGCCCACTCCGAGGCAGCGTGCGGGTACTTGCGCTCCAGCGCCGCCGGGAGCGCCACACCGGGCAGGTCCTCCGCGCGGTCCCGCTCGTGGAGGGCCCGCACGGCGCGCAGATGCTCCGCCCACGCCCCGCGCAGGGACTGCGGCAGG
>JBQTHW010000236.1:0-6197 GCA_052389495.1 Methanobacteriota archaeon
GCGAAGTCGAAGACGGACACGTTGAACGTGTGGGCCCCCTCCGTCAGCTCGAACGGGAACGAGAACACGGCCTGGGTCGCGTTGAACCCGCCCGTCGGCGGCAGGAACAGCCCGTCGATCCCCAACAGGGCGAAGCCGATGCCCGCCGTGATCGGGTCGTCCACGTAGGTCGCCGTGACGGTGGGATTCTTGACGTCGAGCGAGGACCCCGGCGCAGGGTCGACGTCTAGGATTGTCGGGAACCTCTCGTCGGTCAAGATGAAGGGGGCGAGGATCTCGACCGTCGTCGGCGCGGAGTCCGGGCCCACGAAGACGATTCCGACGTAGAAGCCCGGAAGCGTCGTCGTGGCAACGTTCCAGGAGACGTTGAAGGACGTCGCCGTGCCACCGGGAATCGGCCCCGCCGACACGCCCGTCGGCGTGAGGTCCGTGCCCTGGACCACAAGGCGGAAGAGCTCGAACACGCCCGCGCCGCCCGGGACCGCGAAGCCGAAGACGCGGACCCGGTACAGGCCGCTCAGCGGTAGCGTCACATGGAGCGTCTCGAACGCCGTAGGTCCTTCGCTCGAGGTGACGCGCCCCCAGACGGTCCCCGTCCAGCGCTCCAGGTACAGGTCGAGGTCCATGCCGGGCGTGCCCGTCGGGTCGTCAATCGTCGCCTCGATCAGCCCCGCGCCGGAGACGTTGAACTGCTCGATGTAGGTGCCTTGGTCTACGATCGGGAGCGCGGGCGCGAAACTCGGCTGGGACAGGCCGAACGCGAGGGCATCGAGCCCGGCCGGCAGGAAGATGGAGCTGTTCACGGTGAACGCCCCGCTGCCCGTGGCGTTCGGCGTCGTGACGGACCACGGGTTCGGCGTCACACGGAACGTACCCACCTCGCCGCTGAACACCTCGGACGGGCCCGCGCCGGCGTACATGACGTTGTGCAACGCGATCCCGTGTAGGCCCGTCGAGAGGGGCGCGGAAACCCACTCCTCCGGACCCCCCGTCGCGGTCTGGAAGCGCCAACGTCCGGAGCCGAGGTACCGCTGGGAGCTCTGGCCGACGATGTTCAACGAGTACGGCCCGAAGAGCGGGGACGGCGTGAAGCAGGGCGCCGGGTAGATGAAGCAATCGTCCGGGGAGGGTCCGAGGACGAACGTGTCGATGTCCGTCATCGCGTTCGTCCACCAGGTGTGCGCGAGGAGCCGGTCGCCCGGTCCGATCGGCGTGGTGTCCGGGACGTCGGTCCAGTAGAACCGCCAGTCGCCCGACTCGGCGCGCCATGCCCAGTCGACGCCGCCGAACATCCGGCTGTTGTCGTAGAACGCCGTGCCGATCGGGTCGCCGCCGAACGTGAAGCCAGGCCCGGTCCGCGCGACGTTCACGATCACGGGGATGTTCACATCGCCCGTCGTCGCGTTCGAGATCGTCACGATTGCGGTCAGGATGCCGGCGGGCGTCCCCGCGGGCAACGTCGCTGTCAGGGTGATCGGAGCGAAGACGAATGGGGCGCAGCACGGGACGCTCATGCTCGACGGACTCGCGGAGAGCCACGGTGCGTCGACCGCCGCGTAGTACTCGACCGTCACGGTCAGGGTGGTCGTCGGCACGGACGTGGACACCGTGCGGTGCTGGATCCCCAGGAGCAGGCCGTCGTCGATCCGAGCGAGCGGGTCGTGGACGTACGCCTGGATGTTCGTGTGGCTCGGGTAGCCGTACGTGAAGCGCTGGAGCTCCGCGCCCATCGTCGCGTCCATCTCGCCCGCGTTCACGACGCCGTTCCCGTTCGCGTCGGTCCAGTACGAGCCGTTCGCGTCGTAGTCCTTCCAGTTGTACAGGAGGACGCGCCACCGGCTGTTGAACGCGTAGTTGACCTCCGGGTCGAACTGGGCGAACGGGAAGCTGACCGTCGCCTTGAGGAGCGCCGTGCCCGGCGGGACGAGGCCCGTGAGGTCGATCAGGTAGTCCGGACGCAGGAAGTCGGGCGCGCTCTCCGTCGTGTTCGTCGTCGTGATCGTCCAGGAGTCGGTGCCGATCCGCTCGAGGGTCCAGTCGGAGATCGTGACGTTCTTCGGCCCGCCGAAGTTCACGTTCCCCAGGCCGAACGTCGTCGTGTTCGTCGTGCCGGGGTACATGAGCCGCGGGAACGCCGGGTAGACGACGCCGCGGAAGTCGCCCGCGGGCCATTGGGACGCCGGGTAGCCGGAGAGGTCGATGGGGACGAGGCCGTCGATTCCCCCGGCGATCCGCACCGCCTTCGAGGCGTTCGTCAGGCCTGCGCCCATCGCGAGCGGGTCGTAGTGGATGTTGTCCGCCCCCGCCATGAGGAACGCCTTCGAGAGGAACCCTTCCATGGGAGGCCCGAACGTGTCGAAGAACGCCTGCTTCACGAGCGCGAGGATGCCCGCGGTCGCGGGCGCGGAGAGGGACGTGCCACCCCAGACGGCCCACGGGCTCGTGCGCCCGCCGAAGGCGTTCAGGGCGCCGTCGCCGGAGGCCCACGCCCCGACCGTGACGACGTCGGGCTTCACCTGGCCCAGCGTGCTCGGTCCGCGGTTCGACCACGGCTGCACGTCCCCGAAGGTGCTGTGCGCCCCCGCGTCCGACGCGCCGACCGGGAACGGGGTCGCCGCACTGTAGCTCGTCGAGGCGCCGACCGTGAGCATGTTGAAGCCCGTGCCCGGCGCCGTCACCGTGCCGAAGCCGTGGCCCCCGTTGCCCGACGACACGAGGAATGCGGTGTTCGGATTGATGAGGGACCACAGGTCCGCCCACCGCGAGGCGAAGTCGAAGCCGTCGTTGTACGTGCCCGAGAAGCCGAAGGACGCGGACGCGATGTCCGCCTCGTCGCCGGTCCCCGGGACGGAGTCGTACCCCTGGCCGACGAACCGCCACATGTCGTAGAACAGGAGGGCGCTCGCGTACACGTTCCCGACGGAGATGAGCTCCGCGTCCGGCGCGAAGCCCTGGACCGTGCCCGTTACGTTCTGCGCGACGATCGACGACGCGACGAACGTCCCGTGGTCCCCGCCGCCCGCCGTGAGGACGTCCCCGATCTGCAGGGCGACGAGGTTGCCGTTCCCCGGGATCGGAGGCGATCCGAAGCCGTACCATGTCGCGATATTGTCCGAATACGGGACCGGCGCCACGCCGTTCGAGATGAAGTAGACCATGCCGCCGGACATGTCCGCGATGCCGTCGCCGGCGAGCCACGTCGTCGTGTTGTCCCACGTCATGAGCGCGGGATTGTAGTAGTCCGCCCAGATCTCCGGGCTGAAGATGTTCGCGGGCTTGTCGTCCCAGAATCTCTTGTCGTGGTCCAGGTCGACGTACACCGTGTCGTAGACGCCGGGGAAGAACGAGTCCGTGACGAGCAGGCCGACGAACTGGTAGTACTTCCAGGTCGAGGAGAAGCGCAGCGTGCGGTCCGGGTGGAGCCCGACGTGGTACACGCCGCTCGCACTCGGGATGCCGCTCACGTTGTACACGCGGCCCATGAACGGCGTGGTGAGGAGGCCCGTCATCGGGTCCGCCGTCGTCGTGAAGGACGTGTCGACGTACCACGAGAGGGGCGCCGCGGGGAACGTGGTGCCGGGAGGCGCCGTGAGCCCGACGTACACCTCCATCGAGTACGTGTCGAAGGCCATCGGCCAACCCAGGCCGAAGAAGGAGTTGAAGTAGGGCGACGCGGGGTCCGTCACCCGCGCGAACGTCCCCTGGAGGTCCGGGTGGCCGAAGTCCGTGCCGCTGTCCATCGGGGCGACTCGGATCCCGGCGCCCGTGTAGCCGAGGGCCCACGCGTCGGGCACGTGGTGCCCCTTGCCCGCCTCGATCAGGGTGGGCGCGGGCCCCTCGCCCGGGAGCCCGGGCACGTCGGGGTCCGCGAGCTGCGGGAGCTCGGCCTGGACCGCCGGCGCGATCTCGACCACGCGGTCGAGCGCCGCGATCTTGGCCAGCAGGACGGCCGGTACGTCGACGACGACCGCGCGGAGGCCCTGCACGCTCGTCTCGACGGATCCGATCCGCGTGTCGAGCCCGGCAGACCGCAGGAACGTCCCGAGCTGGACGACGTCGTCCGTCGCGACGACCGCGCGGACCGTGTCTTCGCCGCCGGCGGCGAACGCGCGGATCGTCGGGCTCATCTTGCCGAGGTAGTCCGGCGCGGCCGGGTGCGCGTTGAGATACTCGAGGACCTTCGCGTCGACGTCGGCCATCTCCGGGGCGGCCGAGGTGGACGATCCCCGGGTTACGGGGCCCGCCGATCCGATATCGGGCGACGCCGCCTCGGGGAACGCGACGGCGAACGCGGACGCGGCCGTCAGGAGCACGATCAGCACGGTCACCAGGTGGCGCAACGCACGGTTCATGAAACGGGCCTCCGCAGGCGGACCGGCGCCGCAGGTCACCCCAACCCGCCGGCCCACCAATGCGGCCGCGGATGAGGGAGGACAATATTAAACGTTCGTCGGGACCGGCCGGCGGGCCCCCCGACGTCGGCGGGAGGCGTTCACAGCGCGACGCGGACCTTGCCGACCGGGCCGGCCACGACCATCGACGCGGCGCCGGCGTCAAAGTACTTCCGAGCGATCTCTCGGACGCGGTCCTCGTCGAGCTCGCGCACGATCGTCGCATACCGCTCGAGGAAGTCCATCCCGAGGCCGTAGTACTCCATCCGGTGCAGCTCGGAGGCGACCTCCGCGTTCCGCTCTGTCGAGACGACGAGGGAGCCGACCTGGTTGTCCTTCCCGTCGCGCAGCTCCTCCGGGGTGAAGGGGTCCGTGCGCAGGCGGTCAAGCTCCGCGCGGATCCCGCGGACCGCCCGCTCGAGGTTCGACGGGTTCACGCCCGCGGAGATCGTCCACCAGCCGCCCGCCGTCCGTGCCTCGAACGAGCTGTACGAGTAGTACGCGAGCCCCTGGTCGTCCCGGATGCTCTTGCCGAGGCGGCCGTACAGCCCGATCCGCCCGAAGACGAGGTTCGCGAGGTAGAGCCCATAGAAGTCGTTGTGGCGTCGCGCGACGGCGGGCGCCCCGATCACGATGTCCGCCTGGGACTTGTGGGGCATCGGGATCCACCGCGTCCGAGGACGGTGCGCCGGGGGCGGCGGCACGGGCGCCGGCCCCCCGCCGTCCGCCCGGAGCCGCTCGAGCGGCGTGGCGATCGCATCCTCCACGAGCCGCCGGTCGACGTCCCCCGTCACGGCGAGGATGAGCCCGTCGGGCCCGACGTGGGCCTCGTGGAACGCGACGACGTCGCGGCGACGGACCGCGCGGGCGCGCCTCGCGTCGCCCTTCGGGTCCCGGCCGTACGGATGGTCCTTCGGAAAGATCGCCCGGGACGCCTCGCGCATCGCGCGCTCGTGCGTGTCGTCGTCCTCGCGCCGCAGGTCCGTGAGGATCGCCGTCCGGACGCGGTCGACCTCCTTCGGCGGGAACGCCGGGGCGGCGAGGCACTCGACGAGGATGCGCATCGTCTCCGCGGCCGTCTCGCGTGTGCAACGGCCCTGGAACGCGAGGGCCTCCTCCGTGTTCACGAACTCGAGCGTCGCCCCGATGCCCTCGAGCCGGTCCGCGATCGTCGCCGCACGCGCGCGGCGCGTGCCGCTCAGGAGCAGGCGCGCGGTGAACTCCGCGACGCCGAAGGCGTCGGGCGGCTCCGCCGCCATGCCGGCGGGCAGGCTTCCGCGGAACGCGAGGAACGGGTTCGACGGGAGGGGCTGGGACACGAGGACCGCGCCGTTGTCGAGGACCGTCCGGTCGGGCAGGGTCACGTCGGGCTATGCCGATGGCTCGGGCACCGTCACCTGGGGCATCACGGTGGGGCTTGACGGAGGCGGCCAGACGTTCCGCGGCACCGTTGGATTCTCGGCCGAGTACACACCGCCGAGCGGGCCGACGTTCCCGAAGAATGTCGACAACATCGACCAGGGAGGCGGCCAGAAGCACTACGGTCGTTTCGGAGTGGTGTGGCCTATGCAGGCATACACCGACTTCTATGCCATGTGGCCGATTTTCGTCCTCGACCAGAAGGCCCAGTCCAGGCTTTACGACAAAGTAACGTTCTTGGTCCAGCTGAGCATCCATTTCGACACGTTCAACGGACTATGGTGGTTCGGGAACAATGCCTGGGAATACTGGTCGTTCGTCCTCGGCGATGGAACATGGAATGGGAGCAACTTGCTGGATCAGTACACCAGCATCCAGAGCGGCTAC
>JBQTHW010000237.1:0-6091 GCA_052389495.1 Methanobacteriota archaeon
CGAACCTGCCTCCGACGCCCTCTATGGCGGGTCCGATGCATAAATAGCTTCCGTGGGTGGGCCACGAAGCACGCAGGGCCGCGGCATTTCCGCAAAGGCCTCTTGTACGCCGTTAGGGAGAGTATACTGAATTAAATTCTCATGCGCCAATGATAATGAACAAAGCCTCTTATAGAAGGGAATTCTGGAGAAGGTCGACCGACGCGGGGGATGGGACCCTTGGTTGTTGGCTGCACACATTCCGATTACGTGGCCCCATCGATGGGGGCCGTCAGAGAACGAACGCACAGGGAGGTGAGACTCTGCGCGCGGCGGCGTATATCGAGCTGTACCGGATGAACGCCGTGCTGCCGCCTCGGCCCGAATCGGGCGTCGGACGACGCCTGGTCAAGGCCCTGGTGGCGGCGATCCGCTCGGGCAGGTCATCGTGATGGCCTATGACCCGAGCTGAGTTCGACCGGCAACGGACTTCGTTTCGAACCCTTCTCCCTTTTCTTTCCGCCTTCCCTTCTCGGCGTGTTCGTCGGACGAGGACAGCCTAGCGCGTCGCCGTCCAGACCATCGCCCCGAGACCGACCGCCTCGAGGGACCCGATGCCGAACAGATACGGGTTCATCGCCTCCGGCACGAGCGACATCATCGTCGCGTAGGAGTACACGACGAGCGCGTTGTGCGCGAGGAACGCCGCGGCGAAGAAGATCAGGGCGAGCGTGAAGGGCGCCCTCGTCTTCGCGTGGACGCCGCGGTATACGGCGAGCAGGGCGCCGGCGAGGACGACGTTCGCCGCGCCGACGGCGAGACTCCCGATCATGAACATGTCCGCCATGTCGGTCCTTCCTACGAGCCCGGGTGGTATTGGACCCATGCCATAATCCTACCTCAATCCTTCGTCTCGCTGCGAAACCTTGTTCCGGATCTCCTCGAAGACCGCGTAGTTCGCCTCGAGGAACTGCGACAGGAAGTACGGCGACGCGTACGCGTCGCCCGCGGGCCGCGTGACGAGGCCGTTCTTCAGGAGGAGTTCGAGGTGGTGTCGGATCGTGCGGTAGTCCAGCGCGAGCGCCTCGCTGAGCTGGTGCGCGTTGCACGGTCGCTCCTTCAGGAGCCGGATGATCCGCGCGCGGTTCACGCCGCCGCGCGTCCCCGCGAGCATGTACCAGAGGAGCTGACGCAGCGCTGCGCTCACGGAAACCTGGGGCGGAAGGGGGCAGTTTGCATAAAAAGGGTGTCGTCGCGACCGACAAAACAGGAAAAGGGGAGGGGACCGCGTCCCCTCATGCGGGTCACGCGCTCGCGCGGATCAGCGGACACTCGAAGTACGCCGGGGGTCCGCCTGTGGGGCTCCCCTGGACGACGGTCACGTGGCCGAGACCCTCGTGGAACATGACGTCCGCGTAGGACGTCAGCACGGGGACCGTGCCATGGCCGGCGAACCCTGCCGCGGTCCACGTCACGGTGTACGTGGCCCACCGACCGCCGTTGTAGGACGGGTTGCCGGGAGCCGCCTCCGCGACCGGGAACTGACCCATCGGGTTGTTGCTGTTCGTCGTGACGAAGAACTTGTCGAACGACGACGCGGGCGCGCCGCTCGGTAGGGCCGCGGGCGTTACCGCGCTCCCCCACAGCACGCCGTCGCCCCAGAAGCTGGCGGTCCGGATGACCGTCGCCCCCGCCGACGCGTTCGGTGCGAAGCCCACTCCCAGCACGAGTGCCAGGCCGATCACGGCGAGAATGCCGATTCGTTGCATGTGTGCTCTACTCCTCGGCGCGCCGCTCGCGCGCCGCACGACGGCGAGGCGCGCCGTCGGGGTAAGCGTGCGCCGGATTCCCACCCCAATCCCACCCGAGTCTGCCCGGCGCGCGCCGGTCTGCCGCGATCGTCCGGCACCGGAGCCGACACACGCGGACCGCGGGCTCGCCGCTAGAATCGGCCGATCATCGCCGCGGCGTGCTTCGCGCCTCCGACGAAATCCCCGAGACGGATGTTCTCGTTCGGCGCATGGTAGTTCGAGCCGTCGTACGACACCCCGGGCCCGGAGATCGACGGCACACCGACCTCGTTGAAGAACCCGTGCGTCGAGGCGCCGGGCGACCACGGCCACACCTCCGGCTCGCGGCCGTACGCGTCCACGGAGCCCTTGATCGCTGCCTTTACGACCCTCGCCGTGACCGGCGTCGCGCTCGCCTGGAGAGCCTTCTCCTGGAACTTGATGTCGATGTCCTCGAACCCCTTCGCCTTCAGGTGTTCCCGGAGCTTCGCGAGCTGCTTCTCGATTGTCATGTTCGGCACAAGGCGGAAGTCGATCTTCGCCTTCGCGACCGCCGGGTTCACGGTCTTCGTACCCTCCTCGATGTAGCCGCTCACGAAGCCGCAGATTGTGCATGTAGGCGAGTAGACGAGTCGGCGGACGAGATCGTAGTCGCTGTCGCCCCCGACGAACGCCGTCACGCCCCAGAACTCCTTGAGGGGTTGGCCCTTGAACGAACTCGCCTTCAGGTACCGCAGCTCCCGCGCGGTCGGCCGGCGCGCGTCCTGGTACCAGCCCGGGATCGTGACGCGGCCCTTCGCGTCGCGGAGCGTGTTCAGGGCGTGGATGAGACGCCAGGCGGGGTTCGGCGAGATCGCCGCGTACGAGGAGTGCTGGTCGACCTTCGCCGTCCGGGCGGCGAGCTCGACGTACAGGATACCCTTGCACCCGAGCTCGATCTTCGGCGTGCCGTCGTGGAGGTGGTCCCCGCCCTCGATCGTCGCGCCGTCCGCCTTCAGGAGGTCCCGGTTCGGCTCGACGAAGGAGGCGAAGTGCGGGCTGCCGACCTCCTCCTCGCCCTCGACGACGAACTTCAGGTTGATCGGCGGGCGCCCCTCCGCGGCCTGCCAGGCCTGCACCGCGAGCAGCTGGGCGACCAGGTTGCCCTTCGTGTCCCCGCAGCCGCGCGCCCAGAACTTGCCGCCCTCGACGACGGGGTCGAACGGGTCGCGCTTCCACTCGTCGATCGGGTCGACGGGCTGGACGTCGTAGTGCTGGTACATCAGCAGGGTCGGCTTCCTGTCGCTCACATGCATCTCGCCGTACACGACGTTCGGGCCGCCGTCCGTGGGGCACTCGCGCGCCTCGAACCCGTTCTCCGCGAGGATGCGCCGGACGAAGGCGGCCGTCTCGGGCTGGGCCTTCTTGTGGGCCGAGATCGTCGGGAAGCTGCAGTACTCCTTCAGGAGCTCGAGGGCCTTCTCCGAGCCGGAATCGACCTTCGACAGGACGTCCGCGATCGACATGGGACTACCGGGTCGGACATCGCGCGCCCGGATAAGAAGGCGATGCGCGGCCGGTACGTCCGGTGAGGGGACCTAGCCCGGCGGCCCTACGTCCTCTTGACCGTCCGCGTCGAACGGGAGATTGGTGATCCCGTGACGACGGAACACGTGACGATCCCCGGCCGCGCGGTCGCGCGGTGGCGGGGTGCGATGGCCCTCATGGGCCTGGGGCTGGCGACGACGACGGCGGGCCTCGGATGGGACTTCTACGTCCACGAGGTCGCGCGCGAAGCGGGCGAGTCGATCTTCGCGGCGCCGCACCTCCTGATCTTCGTGGGGTTCGCGCTGTCGGGCCTCGGGTTCCTCGTGGCGCTCGCGGGCGTCCGGCCGCTCCTCGCGCCGCGACCCGCGTGAGACGTCGACCGCGCGGCGGCTACGTCGCCGCGACGGACGCCGCGCGCCGTCGCTCGACGATCTGCCGCCCGAGGCGGTGGAACGCGTTCTCGACGTTCTCCCCCGTCCGCGCCGACGTCAGGTAGTAGTCGAAGCCGTAGGCGTCCGCGTACTGCCGGATCTCCTCGAGGCGGACCTGGGCGGCCCACATGAGGTCGACCTTGGTCACCGCGAGGACCCAGGGCACCTCCCCGGCGACGCGGCCGACGCTGTCGACCCAGTGACGCAGGCCCTCGAACGTCGCGCGGCGTGTGATGTCCACGACCGCGAGGACCGCGCGGGCGCCGTTGAAGTACGCGTCCTCCAGGAGCTGACGCATGTGCGGCTGCCCCATGATGTCCCAGATCGCCATCTCGATCCGGAAGCGAGCCGTCTCGCCCGCGGGGGACACCTCGACCTCCTTCTTCGAGACCTTCGTGCCGACCGTCGAGATGTAGTGGTCGTCGAACATGTTCAGCACGAACCTCCGGAGGAGGGACGTCTTCCCGACGGCCATGTCCCCGACGAGGCACACCTTCGACTTGAACTCCCTCGTCTCGGCCATCGGGGACGGGCCGGCATCCGGCGCGGGCCCTACTTATCGCTTCCCACCTCGTTCTCCCGTTTGAGGCCGAACGGGCAGGCGACGCCCCGTCGGTCGCGATCACACGAATTGTCCGCCGGGACCCCATGCGTTCGCGAGGAGCCACACGGTCTGGGAGCTAAGGACGACGACGAACGTCACGTTGAGGAACGTGAGGAGGACCTCGAACGCGATCCGCTTCCCCTCCTGCGCCCGGAAGACCCGTCGGGCCAGCCACGTCCCGGCCGCCTCGAGCGGGACGAGCGGGACGGCGAACGCGACGACGAGGGCGGCCCGGAACACAGGTGCGAAAGGCGCACCGTACGTGGACGAGTAGCTCACGACGAAGATCATGCCGATCGCCACTGCGACCCCGACGGATGCGAGCCGCGCCCCCAGGCGCGCCCACTCCGCCCACGGTCGAGCTCGCAGGAAACGGAAGGCGAGCGCGCCCACCGCGATCTGCAGCGGAAGAAGGACTGCGTACAGGACGATGACCATGATGCTTAGATCGAGGCGCGGGTCGTACTCAGGCTGGATCCGCGCGGCCTCGGCCTTTGTCAGCCCCTCGCGGTGGAGCCAGTCGACGAGGTGGTGTCCTCGGAGATCCCGCACACGGACCTGGTTGTTCGTCGACGCAATCGACGCAACGAGGGCTCCCTCTCCCGACCCCTCGAGGAGATACGCCACCGCGCAGAGCGTACCCTCCGCGTCCAGGAAGACCGGTACGCGCGCCCCGCGGACATAGGTGTTCTTCGGGAATCGGCCCACGGCCCAGTAATCGTGCAGCCGATCAAGGTTCCGTTCCCGAGCCTGCCGGGCGGCGGGGCCCAGGCCCGCGGGGCTCGACGCGCGGAGCTCTCGTTCGACCCGTCTCAAGTGGTTGCGAATCCGCACCCGCTCGAGGGCGGAATGGGCCCGAACCCACCATGGCGCCTCGACAGGGGACTTTGTGCGGTGCCCTCCGGTCGTCCCGGAATCCACGGGGGAGACTCTCCTCGAAGGCAGCGCGCCATCGAGATAAGGAACGCGTGATTTCGGTCGGGGTTTTCCGAACATCACAAAGGGCGCTGGTTCCCGGATGCACGCAGCGCATCAGATGGCCGCGGCCTGTCTCTTCCGGTAGCGGGCGTACCCGTACGAGATGACGAGGAGGGAGAGCGCCACGACGATCAGCGCGAGGACGCGCACGGCCACTTCGAGGCCCGAGATGTCGTACAGGAAGACCTTCCCGAGGAGGAGGAACAGGAGCGCGAACCCGACGTACCGGACCGTCGCGTACCTCCGCCAGAGCCCCCACGCGACGGCGACGCCTCCCGCGACGGCCCATGCGACGGTCGTCTGGACATCGAGCCCGAACGCGAGCGGCGCGGCGACCGCCCAGGCGGCGCTCCCCGACACCTCGCTGAGACGCGCGAACGTTCGGCGGATGCCCGCGAGGTCGTGCGCGAAGCCCGACGCGACGAGCGCCCCGACGAACGCCGGCGCCAGGAGGATCGCGTCCCCGGGCCGATCGAGGACGCGCGCGACCGCCGCGATGACCTCGACCGGGATCAGGACGTACGCGACGTGGAACGTGACCGCGTCGTCGAGCGCGTACGCGAACCCCGCGACGACGATGGGGAGGATCGCGAGGACGTGCGCCTCGGACCCGTCCTGGGCGACGAGGCCTGCGAGGAGGGCGAGCGCCGGCCAGGAGATCCGGATCGTGCCGATCCCGGGTCGGGTCAGCGACTCGACGGCCCGGCGATAGACGACCCAGGCGCCGAGGGCCACGAGGACCGTCACGTGGTACGCCGCCAGGAGGGGGCCGTCCGAGGACG
>JBQTHW010000238.1:0-5825 GCA_052389495.1 Methanobacteriota archaeon
AACGCCCGGAGAGGAATAGAAAGGAGAAGGGGCCGGGCCGCGAGGCCCGGCACGATGGGGAAAGGTGCCACGGTCGGAATTCAATCCGGCTTGATTGACCGTCATTCTAAGGGAATGGTTCGAATCCCACCGGGTCCGATTCAACAGGGGAAGTGGAAATCATTCCGGCCGTCACATTCCTACGACGATGTTCCTCGGAGAAGGCTTAAATAGCCCCGCCCGACATGTCAAAGTGCATATGAAGCGACTAGTCAAGAAGCGTCTGGGAAACCCGAAGCTCCGAAAAGAGTTTGAGACCTGGTTTCAGGCGGAACTCAAGAAATCCGTCCAGGCGGACAAGAAAATCCTCGAGGTCCTCGACTAGCGAAGCTGACTTGCCAATTCCTTGATCCAGCGTTCAACTTCCTTCAGCGACAGCTGGCTCGCGTCAATCGACCTAACGAAGGCCTCAACCTCCTCACTCGTCGCCTCGATCCTGAGGCCAAAAGTGCGGAGAATGATCTGGGCCAATTCGAATCCGGTGCGATGATTCGCATCCCAGAACGGATGCTCTCGGACCACGAAGTGCAGCGCGAGCGCGGCGATCTGGCTCGGCGGATATCGTGCCTCTGCGAGACCAGAGATTCTATCCGCCAAGTGACCGATCGAACCGAGATCGCGGATTTCAGTGCTCCAGGTCTCGCCGACCTTCGCGACCGCATTGTGCACTGCGATGATGTCTTCCGGACGGAGGGTCCTCAGCTTTTGGTATCCGAGCCTTGTCCGATTTGATCCCGGCACCGTCCCGAGAGACACGTCGACATAGATAAACGGCGGGCTGGGTCGCTGCAAGATTAGTCTGCACCCGCTTCGAAGTGAGGCTAATCATACCTGGTCCATATCTATCGCTTAAGCTGTGGAGCCCCTTCTCCCGCCACGAATCCCATGCCGAGGGAGTTCCCCTCCGTGCCCTGTCCGGATTGCAAGGGCACGACTCGATGCCTAAATTGCAGGGGCACGGGTGAGCGCCGCTTCGGATTCGCGTGCCACTATTGTGAGGGGACTGGCCTCTGTTATCGTTGCCGAGGAGCCGGGACCGTCTCCGCGGAGGGATGAAGTGCAAGAGGCGAGGCTGCGAGGGCCGGCATGATGGGGAAGGTGCCACGGGTCCGAAATCCCGTCGTATTGACCGTCGTCGTAATGCGGGGATTCGAGTCCCTCCGGGTCCGCTCCGGCCTCGAGCGCGCGTAGGGCACGAAGCACACGAACGCGTCGTCGACCGCCTGGCCGCAGCCGGCCGCGAGGTGGGCGCCCTCCGGAAGCTCTGGCAGGGGCATGCCCGCCGCCAAGCGCCGCTTCACGTCGAGGATGTACGTGTCGTCGAGGATCTTGACCATCCCGTCCGCGTCCCCGTCGCCGTCCGCATCAAACTCGACGTAGACGTCGACGAAGCCGCCCGCGAGCTGCCTGCCCGCGTTCGACGGGATCGTCATGCTGCCGTCCAAGTGCAGGATCACGTCCCCGATGTTCCCCGCGCCGTCCGCCTTGCTCGCGTTCACGCACACGGTCGCGGCCGCCGGCATCGCGAGCCCTGCGAGGAGCAGGACGAACGTCACGGCGGAGACGACCGAAATCCGACTTCGCATGTTCCCAGACTCCGTGGACTGCCAGTCCGCGCCGGCAACGGGGAGGTCGGTTTGAAACGCTCGCGTATTATCAGATGTGCGAAGAGCCGACCGGGTCGGGTGCACGCCGGCCGGCGCCCTCACTTGCGCACCGCAATCGCCTCGATCTCGACGAGCGCACCGAGGGGGAGGGCCCTCACCGCGACCGTCGAGCGCGCGGGGGGCGCCTCCGGGAAGAACTGCGCATAGACGCCGTTCATCGCCTTGAAGTCCCCCATGTCGGCGAGGAACACAGTCGTCTTCGTGACGTGCGCGAGGTCCGCGCCCGCGGCCTCGAGCACCGAGGACAGGTTCGTGAGCGCGCGGCGTGTCTGCGCCTCGATCCCTCCGGGCGCGAGGCCTCCGGTCGCCGGATCCAGGCCGACCTGGCCCGCGCAGAAGACGAGGTCGCCGCTGCGGACGCCCTGCGAGTAGGGACCGAGCGCCGCGGGCGCGCGATCCGTGTGGATGCGGATCGGCTTCATGCCACGACCGGTCGCCCCGGAAGGACGCCCGGCTCTTCCCCTTTTCGCGATCCGCCGACCCTACGCGACCCGGGCCCACAGCGCCGCCCCGAAGGCGGGCATGATGGCCGTGTCGTTCGTCTCGCCGTACACCTCGAGGAGCCGGTAGCCGTCGAAGGCGCGCGTCGTGTTCGTCGTGAGGACGTAGTCCGCGTCCGTGCCGTCCGCATAGGGCTCCAGGACCACGCCGGTGCCCGCGAGATGGATCGCCGCCTCGTACTTCGGGACGCGATCGAGCGCCACGACGTCCCCGTCCTCCGTCCGCTCACGCAGGTCCTGGTAGGCGGCGAACACGCCTCCGTGGGGGGCCAGGAACGACGCCGCGTCCATGACGAGGAGCGCGACCGCCGCGACGACGAAGCGCCGGCGGAAGGAGGGATCGTCGGTACGGCCGCCCTTCGCCGCCATCCACCACACGACGGGGTTCGCGAACACGACGTAGCGGCTCACGTCCGCCCAGAACACGGGGGACCGTTCGAGGATCCAGAACAGTCCGGAGATGAGCCACGCGAGCACGTACGTCAGGCCTGCGGCAAGCCCGAGGGCGCTCGCGGACTCGTCCCGGAGGAAGGGAAGGCGCCGGATCTCCCGCCACCACGGACCCGCGACGAGGAGGAACAGCCCCGCGAAGAACGGAAGGCGCGCGCCGAGGATCCAGAGATAGTCTCCGGGTCGCTCTAGGGCGGCGTCGAGCGCGCGGGCGAACCACTCGCTCGTCTGCCATGCGACGAGCAGGCCCTCGGGAGTTCCGTCCCAGAACCAGGCCACGTTGCGCGCCGACCACGCGCCGACGATCCCGCCGAAGATCGCGATCGCCGCGAGGTACGCGCGGTCCCGGAACACGGCCCACCGGGCGAAGCGGAAGCGCCATGCGAAGCCCGCGAGCCCCGCGACGAGGAAGAACGGGCCCACGGAGCTCTTCGTCAGGTAGGCGAGGGCCGCCGTCGCGCCCGCGACGAGGATCCAGCGGGGCCGGGTGAGGCTCTTCAGGATCGCGGCGATCGTGACGACGAACAGAAGGGTCACGAGGTTCTCCGCGTAGCCCGTGCCCGTCGTCACGAGGAGGACGGGGTCGAGGGCGAGGAGGGCGACGAACCACGCGGCCTTGTCCCGGCCGAAGAAGGAGCCCGTCGCGCGGCCGTACACGGCGAGGAGCGCGAGACCGGCGGACAGGGACGCGAGCTGGGGGGCAAAGGGGACGAACCCGAGGACCGCGACGAACGGGACGAGGAACGCCGGATACAAGGGCGGGTAGTGATGGCTCGGCGACGCGGACCACGCGTCGACGTCCCAAAACTCGCCCCACGGGAGCCACATCCCCTGTCCGTCGAGGATCGAGTCCGCGAGGACCGCGTACTCCGCCGCGTCCGAGGCGACCGGGAGGCGGGCGATCGCGAGCACGCGCAGGCCCACGCCCAGGACGACGAGGCACGCGGGCACGGAGCGCCATCCGCGCGGAACGCGCATCGCGCCCCCATGGGAGCCCGGAGGCCCGACCCTTTGGGAATCGTTAGCCGGACGTCGAACGACGCGCGGCCGGGCGACGCGCCTTCGAGCGCCGCCGCCGGAGGGAGCCGAGCTCGACCCACGCGCCGTCCGGGTCCTCGATGAACGCGAGGCGCCACGGGCCCTCGTCGAAAGGCTTGATGCACACCGTCAGCTCCCCCCGATGCCGGCGCAGGAACCGGTCCACGTCGGGGACCGTGAAGCCGAGGTGGTCGAGTTCGTCCCCGTGCCGGTACCGTGCGTGGAGCCCCTTCGGAGGGTACCAGTTCAGCTCGAGCCGCTGCCGGCTCCGCGGGCTCTTGAGGATCGCGATCTTGCCCCCCGTCTCCCGGATGTTCATCCGGAACGTCACGCGCATCCCCAGGACCCGCGTGTAGAAGTCGATCGACAGGTCCAGGTCGCGCACCCGCACTCCCGTGTAGATGAACCCCATGTCCCGCCGCCCCTTCCGTCGTGTCTGCCGGCCGCCGGCTCAGCCGACGGCCTTCGCGAGCGGCGGGACCGTCTCGACGTAGCCCTTCGGCTCGACGTTCGAGAGGATCTCGTGCAGGATCGCCTTCGCGTCGGCCTTACTCAGCCCGTCGAGGAACGTCCGCTTCTTCCTCGTCGTGAGCCACTCCCGGAACTCGTCCTGCTTCGCGACGTACAGCGAGCGGACCGTCTTGTCGACGAACTGGACGCCGGACCCTCTCGCCTTCGCCGGATCGTAGTCCCGCTGCACGAACTCGATGAAGAACCACTCGTCGTCGAACAGCTCGCGCGTGAAGCACTGGAGGAGCGGGCCGAAGGAGTCCTTGTCCTGGAACGTCGGCGTGAGGAAGTGCGCGCCCTTCTTCTCGAGGTAGTCGCGGAGCTTGAAGATGTCCGTCGACCGGAGCGCGAGGTGCTGGATGTACGTCTTCGCGTCCCCGGCCGGCCTCCCGCCAAATCCGTACACGAAGGGTGCCTGGGGGTGGGCGACCTCGTCGCTCGCGCTCATCCCGTACACGACCGCGAGGCGCTCCCCGAGGACGGGGTTGTGGCACGCGAACGTCGCCATCGCGGTCTTCGCCTCGCCGACCCGGTCCGTCTCGTACACGCTCCGGTAGCCGTTGTTCGTGAGGAAGTCACGCAGGGCTCGGAACACGTCCATGTCCCGCACGAGGACCGTCTTGTGGTCCGCCTGCAACTTGAGGAAGGGTTTCGCCGCCATGGGTGGGTCGCCTTGTGGGCCGTATCGACATCCCGGTTTAACGGTTTCCTCCCGTCGGACGACGGCGCCTCACGCCGACGGCACGATCCGGTTGCCGAGCACGCCGATTTCCTCGATCTCGACCTCGACGACGTCGCCCGGCGCGAGGTACCGTGCGGCCTCTCCCCGCTCGAGCTCGCACGCCCCGGGAATCGTGCCGCTCCCCCACACCTCGCCCGGGTGGACCGGCTGGCTGCGCGACACGATCTCGACCATCTCCGGAAAGGACCAAAGGGCTCGTTCGCCCGGTGCGAGGTACGGGCTCTTGTGCACCATGTCGCCGTACACACCGCGGATCCGCTCCGATCCGTTCACGCGGACGACGACTCGCTTGTCGTCGAGGGCGCCGAACTCGTCCCGCGTCACGATGCACGGCCCGAGCGCGTTCGCGAAGTCCTTTCCGGGGCCCGGGCCCATGCCGACCCGCGCGACCGTGAACTGGATGTCCCGGGCGGAGAAGTCGTTGAAGATTGTGACGCCGAAGAGGCAGCCGGCAGCCCTCGACAGGGTGATGTCCCGGCCGCCGCGGCCGAGGACGAAGCCGACCTCCGCCTCGTAGTCGAGCTTCGCGGTGTCCGCGTACGTCCGGGTGGGGCCCGCGACGGGGAAGCGCGGCATCCGCACGTCCTCGCCCGGCCCGACGACGGCCGTGTGCGCGCCGTTGTAGTACGCGGGGAAGAGGTCCCATTCTGGCGGCAGGCGGGAGCCCGCGACTTCGCGCGTCCGGGCGATGTGCGCACGGAACGCGATGAAGTCCCGGAGGAGGCGGGGCACGATCGGCGCGCGAATCCGTACGGACCGCCTCGGGAGCACGAAGCGGGCGCCACGCCCCCGGGCCGCCTTGTCCGCGCGGGCGACGATCCGGCGCGCGAGCGCCCACGTCGGCCCGGACAGGCTGCCGCACGCGTCGACCAAGGCGAG
>JBQTHW010000239.1:0-8814 GCA_052389495.1 Methanobacteriota archaeon
GACGCCCGAGCCCCCGGTGCTGCCACCGCGCCCCCGGGGCGTCGTGGATCGGCACGACGCGGCCGAGGACGCGAACCTCGCGGACGGTCGCCACGTCGCGGTCGACCCTCAGCCGGAGGTACGCGACGAGGACGTCTCGGCCCGGGTCCTCGACGCTCAGGAACACCTCGTGTCCGCCGGAGGCCTCGTAGGCCTCCCGGAGCAGCGTGAGCCGGTCGGGACGCGGCTCGAGTCCGCGGAACCCGACCTCGCGGCAGCGCACGCACCGGCACGCGCGTCCGGAGGCACGGAGACGTTCCCGCGCGAGCACGCGGAGGTCCCCCTTGCGAGGTCCGCCACGGATCTCCGACGCGCCGATCTCGCGCTGGACCCGCTGGAGGCGACACCACGGCGGGATGATCGCCTTCACGCGCGCGACGAGCTCGACCGCCTCGTCGAGGGAAAGCGGCGTGTACCGTCCGGATCGCCACAATCCGTGGAGCGCGGTGCCCTCGAGGACGAGGGTCGGGTAGATCTTCAGGAGGTCGGGCCGGTAGTCGGGTTCGTCGAACAGGCTCCGGAACGAGGCGAGGTCCCGATCGACGTCGGATCCGGGGAGGCCGGGCATCATGTGCACGCCGACCTTCAGGCCGGCGGCCTTCGCGGATCGGATCGCCGCGCGGCTTTGCGCGTCCGTGTGGCCGCGGTGGGCGAGGGCGAGCACGTCGTCGTGCGTCGACTGGAGGCCGAGCTCGACGCGCGTCGTTCCGAGCGCCAGCGCGTGGTCGACCTCCCGCCCGACGAAGCAGTCGGGCTTCGTCTCGATCGTGAGTCCGATGCACCGCGACGGGGCGACCTCGTTCGCCGCCTGCGCCGCCTCCAGGTTCGGCGCCTCGAAGCCGTTCAACGCATCGAGGCACCCCTTCACGAACCAGGCGCGGTACGCCTCCTCGAGCGCCGTGAAGGTCCCGCCGATCACGATCAGGTCGACCTTGTCCGTCCGATGCCCGATCGACCGAAGGGTCGCGAGGCGCGCGGACGTCTGCGCCCCCGGAGCGTACCGGTGCGCCGCGGCCCTCAACGCCGCGGGCTCCGATCCCGTGTACGACTGCGGCGTGCCGAACCGCGGGCCCCCGGGGCAGTACACGCACACGCCGTGCGGGCATCCGTACGGGGCCGTCATGACCGTCACGACGGCGACGCCGCTCACCGTGCGCGCGGGCTTCACGCGCAGGAGGTCTTCCAGGGCCGCGCGGTCCGCCGCCGTCGCACGCGCGAGAACCGCCGCGTCGCGCGGGATCCCGGTCCAGCCGTGCTCGCGGGCGATCCGTGCCTTGAGGCCCTGCACCTCGTCCTTCGTACGAACGCCGCCGCGGCGCAGTTCGCGGAACAGTCGGTCGTAGCCGTTCGCGTATGCGTCGGAGGACGCCGCCCGTGCGGCCATCGAGACGTCGGGACGCGGTCCCGACCGGATAAAGACGACGGACCTGTGGCGACGGACCTCACGGCGGCTCCGCGCGCTCCTGCGCCGACTCGGAGGGACGCGGCACGCGCGCCGGCCGTCGGAAGAGGCTCGTGGCGTGCGCGAGACCGACGCCCAAGGACGCGAGCCCCGCGAAGGCGAGTGCCGTGCCGAGCACGTCGCCGATGTCGCGGACCCGCGTGAGGGCGGCGACGAATTCGCCGCCGAACCCGAGGAACGCGAGCACCAGCGCGATGGCGAACACGAGGAGCACGCCGACGCCCGACGCACCGAGGACGAGGCCGCGGACGCCCGCCCCCGACAGGCCGGCCGCAAGGTTCGCCCGCCACAGGGCCGATACGAGGCCCGCGAAGACGAGGACGGAACCGAGCCCCGACGTGATCGCGAGGAGGCTCAGCACGTCGCCGGGCGACAGGGCCGTCATGTCCGCGACGACCGCGTTGTACACCTTGAGGACCTGGGAGATCAGGTAGACCCACACACCCAGGAAGGCGAGGAACAGCCAACCCCGGGGAGACCTCGCGCCATAGATCCGTTCCGGAGACATGGAGAGGCTATTCGCCGGCGCCGTTCAAGAAGGTTTTGGCCGGGCAACGGACCTATCCGTACATCGTCTGCGACTTCTCGGACTTCGGGGCCTCCTCCTTGACGTGTTCCATCACGTCGATCGCGAGGACGATGTGGACAGGGATGAGGCGCAGCTTGCCCTTCTGCTCGACGTGGCTCTCGTCCATCTCGATCACGATCGCGTCGTCCGGTCCGATCGCCGCGTACCCGCGGAAGATACCCTTCGTAACCTTCGTCCGTTCGCGCGTCTCCATCGACTCGATCCGGTACCTCGACCCCTTCGTGAGCGCCACGATCGCCGCGTCGTCCATCCGATCACCTCCGCATCTCGGCGAGCTTCATCAGGTGGTCGACGGTCTTCCGGTAGTTCTCGATCGCGATCTCGACGTTCGACTCGACGAAGTTCCACGCCTTCGACAGGTTTCCGTACCGGATCCGGTAGCCTTTGCGCATCGCCCCACGCTCGCTCACGTTCACCTCGTCCAGGAGGTCCATGTCCTTGAGCTTGTTGATGTGCCGGTAGATCGTGGCCTTCGTCGTCTTGAGCTTCGCGGCGAGTTGCTCGACGGTCCACCCCTTGTCGACGCGGCCTAGGAAGCACTCGACAAACAGACGGTACGGCACGGAGTCCCGGACCGTCTTCACGTCCGTCTTCGGGTCGTACCCCTTGGGGATGTAGCCAATCTGCGTGAGGAACAGGAGGGCGACGTCGTCGAGATCCTTGAGCGGCGTGAGCGGCGTGTTACTTACGACCGTAATCTCGAACGGCAGAGAAACCCCCGCGGCGGGATAACGGAAGGGACTAGTTAAGCGTTGTGCTAAAATAAATTCGCCTAAAGCGATAAAAGTTTTCGTCAAACCTCGAGGATTCCGCCGTACGTGTCGACCCGCAGCCCCTTCGCGCGGAGCGCCCGGACGACCGCGTTGATCCCGATGCTGTCGGAGGCGACGTGACCCGTCACGACGAGGTTCCTCGGGCCCTCCCGGCCGAACGCGTCGTGGAGCCGCCGGAGGTGCCCCGCATCGACGTGGATGTAGAAAACCGTGTCGATTCCGTGCTCGTACGCCGTCCGGGCCACGACGAAGCCCCCGTTCGTGCCCGCGCCGTGGACCACGGCCCACGGCCCGAGGGGATTCTCCGCCCGTCCCATCCGCACGACGATCCGCGTCGCCGCCTCGCGGAATTCGGGAATCGTACCGAGGATGTCGAGCGCGTCGCGGACCCGGGGGCGCACGGGCAGCTTCGCGCGGAGCGTCTCGTCCATCGTCCGCCGTCCGATCTCGTCGCACGGATTGTGGATGCACATGAGCCCGACGCCCAGCATGCGGGCGACGCTGGGCAGGTGGTCGTCGTTCGCCGCGTGGGCGCCGGGCTCGCGGTCCTCGATCGCCTCACGGGCGGCGGCGCGAGCGGCGTCCTCCGGCACGCCGTGCCGGATAAGGATGTCCGCGTGCTTCGCGAGGACCTTCGGGAACTCGAGGATGGCGGATCCGCCCGTCGGGTGGTGCCCGATGACGAGGTCGTACCCGAGCTGCTTCGCCATCACGAGGTCCCCGGACTCCACGTCGAGGCCGAACAGCGCGCGCCGGACGTCCTTCGCTGGCACGTTGATCGCCGTGTCCGCGGGGACGGCGTCCTGCCGCGCGAGGGCGAGGGCGATTCGGAGGATCTCCTCCGTATCCACGACCTCGGCGGAGCGATGCGACGCGGATAAGGCCTTCCCCCGGGCCGGTCTGAGCCGCCGTCGCAAACGTCCGAACGGGCGTGTCTCGCCGCCGTCGGGAGGGAGGCCCCCGGCCTACGCGACGATCCTACGTTCGCGCCTTGTGCCTGGGAGGCGGCGGCCTCGGTCTCGCGCGCGGGCCGGTCGGGCCCCTGCTCCCTAGGCCGGAGCGCCTAGATCAGTGCGAGGAACACGAGGACGGCAGCGAGGAGCTGGACGACCCTCCACACGACGCCCGTCACGCTGTCGCTCGACGACGTGTACGACCCCAGGAAGAGTGCCAGCGCGACGAAGAACACGCCGACGGCGGACAGGATCGTCGCGATCATGCCCGCCAGGGCGGGAATCGACGTCGCGATGCGCGCCGTGAGGACGGCGAACAGGCCGAACGCGAGCACGGTGATGTGGTGGGGCGGCGACTTGCCGATCTCCCACAGCCGTTCTCCCATTCCTGCCATCGAGACACCTCACCCGAAGATCGCCGGGGAGTTCGCCAAGACGAGCAGCAGAGCGACGAACCCGAGGATCAGGAGGAACAGCCGCACGAACGGGTCCGCCGTGTCCATGAAGACCGAGGCCCAGAACAGACCGCCGACGAACAGGAGGATCCCGAAGTGCGCGATGGCGGGTCCCCACACGTTCGCGAGGTTGTTGTTCGACGCGATCACTTCCGCCGGCGGTGCCGTCGGGTAGGCCATGTTGCTCATGTCCACGAGAATCGCACCGATCGCCAAAAAGAACAAGCCCAGGCCGATGAGCCCGGCCACGATCAACCGGTTCCGATCCATCATCATTGGTCCACGCATCATAGGGGGAGGTGGCGCCTGCACCGAGTTTCACCTCTGAGGGCGCAGCTATGTAGGTATTAATATAAATTGCGAGGAATGACTTTAACCGGGACGCGCGCCGGTTTGGACCACCCGGCGTTCGACGTAGCTGCATCTCAGGCGCCGCCGCCTCCATGCGAACGCCCGTCGAACCCGGCTCACGCCCGCGTCTTCATGGGTGGAAGGCCACGTGAGGCGATCGGAGGCTCTCCATGGCGCCCGGATAGGACATGATATAACTATGATACAGTTATCGATTCCGCCCTGACGGGCCGGTCTACGGGAGGGAAACGCTTTAGATACCCGAGTGTTTTGGGGGGCCGAGGTCAAAGCATGCCCTACCAGTACCAGGGATGGACCTTGTACTCGAGAGACGTGAAGCTGAAGAAGGGACCGAAGGTGACGATCTACTTCTTCAGCAAGCGGAAGCCGAAGAGCGGCAAGCCGATGGACGCGATGCCGAAGGGGCGCAAGATCGGTGTGAACAAGCGCACCGGGCTGCCCTTCCTGCGCAAATCGTGAACGGCGCGTCTCTGCGATCCGAAGCCGAGGCACGGGGGAGGCCCTCGGCACCTTAACTTTCTCGCGCCTTCCGGTTCAAAACCTTTTTACCCGGTCCGCGTTGCCGCGGGCGGCATGGCGGAAGGGTCCGTCTCCTTCGAAGTGAACGCTCCGGTGGACCGCGTGTGGGCGTTCCTGAGCGATCTCCGGAAGGTCGGCAGCTGCGTCCCCGGCGTCCAGTCGATCGACATCCTGGACGAACGCCGCGCGAAGTGGAACCTGAAGCTCAAGATCGGCCCGTTGTCCCAGGACATCCACGTGGAGACGGAGACGCTCGAGCAGGTGCCCCTGTCCCGCGGCCGCTTCCGCGGCGTCGCCGACAACATGGAGATGCTCGGGACGATCGAGCTCGAGCCGAAGGGAGGCGCGACGTCCGTCACGTACACGATGTCCGTCCAGGCGAAGGGGCCCCTCGGGCGAATCATGGACAACTTCATGAAGGGCCGGGTGAAGTCGCAGACGGAGGAGTTCGCCGCGAACGTCAAGAGGGCGATCGAGGGCTGAGCCCGAGGGGACGACAACCCTTTTCCCGCCCCGGGCGATGCCCGCGCGGGCGGGCGCGTGGCGGAGTTCGACGCGATCGTCGTGGGCGCAGGCCACAACGGGCTCGTCACCGCCGGCTACCTCGCGCGGGCGGGCGTACGCGTCCTCGTCCTCGAGCGGCGCGACCTCGTCGGGGGCGCCTGCGTCACGGAGGAACCGTGGCCGGGGTACCGGATCAACACGTTCGCGTACGTGTGCGGCCTCCTCCGGCCGCAGATCGTCGAGGACCTCCAGCTGCGCAAGTTCGGCTACGAGCCGATCCTGTACGACCCGCAGTTCTTCGTCCCGTTCCCCGACGGACGGTCGATCACGCTGTGGCTCGACGAGGAGCGGAACGTCGAGGAGATCGCGCGCTTCTCCCAGGCCGACGCCAGGGCGTACCCGAAGTACGCGCGGTTCTGGCACGAAGTGATCGACCTCGTCGAGCCGACCCTCATGGCCCCGCCCGTCCCGATCGCGGACCTGTTTGCCATGTTCTCCGGCCCGGAGGCGGAGCGGCTCCTGCGCGACCTGTTCCTGATGAGCGTGAGGGACTTCCTCGAGGAGTGGTTCGAGTCCGACGAGGTCAAGGCCGCCTTCACGACGCAGGCGATTATCGGGACGTTCGCGGGCCCGTCGACGCCCGGCACCGCGTACGTGCTGGGCCATCACAGCATCGGCGTCCTCGACGGCCATAAGGAGATCTGGGCGTACTCGAGGGGCGGAATGGGCCGCATCACGCAGGCGATGGCGAGGTCCGCGGAGCACTTCGGCGCGGTCGTCCGCACGCGTGCCGGCGTCCGGCGGATCCTCGTCGAGGAAGGCCGCGCGGTCGGCGTCGAGACGGAGACCGGCGAGGCGATCCGCGCGAAGGTCGTCGCGTCGAACCTGGACCCGAAGGTGACGTTCCTCCGGCTCGTGCCCCCGGACGCCGTCCCGAAGGAGTTCCTCGAGAGCGTCCGCCGGATCCGCACGCGGGGCGCGGCCCTCAAGTTCAACGCAGCCCTCGACGCCCTGCCGGACTTCACCGCGAAGCCGGGGGCGCCGCGGCCCCACCACAATGGCACGATCGAGATCATCCCCTCCGTCGACTACGTCGAGCGCGCGTACGACGAGGCGAAGTACGGCGCGTTCTCGAGCCGTCCCTTCATCGAGTCGCAGTTCCAGAGCGTCGTCGACCCGAGCGTCGCGCCCCCGGGGAAGCACACGATGTCGTCCTTCGTGCAGTACGCGCCGACGGAACTCAAGGGCACGACGTGGGACGCGTTCAAGCCCCGCGCCGCGGAGATCGTCCTCGACACGATCGAGGCGTACGCGCCGAACATCCGGGACGTCGTGAGCCGGTGGCAGGTCGTCTCCCCCGCGGACATGGAGCGGGTCGTCGGCCTCACCGGCGGGAACATCTTCCAGGGCGACATCACGCCGGACCAGATCTTCTCGTTCCGGCCGGTGCCCGGGTGGGCGAACTACCGGATGCCCGTTCCCGGGCTGTACCTGTGCGGGAGCGCGACGCACCCGGGGGGCGGCGTCGTCGGCGCGCCGGGCTACAACGCGGCCAGCGTGATCCTCGAGGACCTCCCCGGAACGTCGTGACGGCCCCGGGGCGCGACCCGTCTGCGTGCGTTCGCAACCTGATAACGGGAGCCTAGGCTTTTAATGGCGCGAGCCAGGATGGACGCGCGTGGTGGTGCCCGAGCAGCGGGCGGAGCCTCCACCGCCTCCGCCGACCCGCCCCTCCCTCATCGCGGAGGACCTCCTCCTCTACGACAAGGACGGCCAGTCCCTCCTCGACGACCACGCGCTGCGGATCCTCATCGCGCTGCACCAGGAGGTCCTCACGGCGCAGGACATCGCGCAGCGCTACAAGGTGCCGATCGCCGCGTGCTACCGCCGCGTCCGCCGGCTCCTGTCCCTTGGCCTCGTTTCCGAGGCGGGCTTCGTCACGGAGGGCCGTCGAAGGCCCGCACGCCTGTACCGTTCGGAGGTCGCCCGGTTCCAGGTGATGTACGGCAGCGGCCAGATGACGCTCACGCTCAGCCTCCGGAACGGCGTCGAGGCCTCGACGATCGTGCGGATGACGCCCGACGAGGCCTCCAACTGAAGAGCAGTTCGAGCCCGGGTTGGAACCGCGGCACGTCGGACCGCATGACGTCGGGGTTCGCACGGCGCGCGAGCGCCGCGTGGTAGGCGATGAACTGCATCGGGACGACGCTTACGATCGGCCTCAGGACGGAGGGGACGGAGGGAAGCCGGACGTCGACGCCGGGCGCGTCCCCGAAGGCCGCCAGGTAGCCGGACACCCGACGCAGGGCATCGTGGATCCATGCCGCCCTCGGGCCGTCGTCCCGGGACCGCATCGCGACGATCGCGTCGTCCCGATCGAGGGAGAGGAACGGCCCGTGGAGGAACTGCTCCGTCGTGTAGCCGCTCGCCGTCATGCTGCACGTCTCGCGGATCTTGAGGGCGGCCTCGAGCGCCGTGACGTCATCGAGGCCGGAGCCGAGAAACGTGACGCGATCGCGGGCCGCGACGGCACGCGCGATCCGGCGCGTCACCGCCTCGCAGCGCAATGCCCGCCGCAGGGTGTCCGGAAGGCGGCGCACGGACGCCGTCGTGACGCCGAGATCGCCTCCGACTGAGGCGGCCAGATGCGCGAACGCGGCGAGCTGAGTCGTGTAGCTCATCGTATTCGCCCAGGAACGGTCGTGGGTGTCCCCTAG
This sequence comes from Methanobacteriota archaeon, assembly GCA_052389495.1. GTDB lineage: Archaea > Thermoplasmatota > Thermoplasmata > RBG-16-68-12 > RBG-16-68-12 > RBG-16-68-12. Next base: position 8,384 of record JBQTHW010000239.1, read on the forward strand.
GACGAGGACGCGCTCCGCGATGCGTTCCATCGAGGAGTCCGGGAGGCCGCACAGGCCGAGGACGCGCGCCCCCGCACGCTTCGTCCGTGCCAGGGCCCGGTTCGTCGTCTCCGTCGCGCCGCTGTGGCTCACGCCGACGACGGTCACCCGCCGCTCGACGGACGGACCGTGCAGGAGGTCGTACGCCTGGATCGCATCGACGTCCGCCCGCCCGCCGTACGCCATCCGCAGGACGCGCGCGCCGTACGTCGCGGCGTGGAACGACGTGCCGCATCCCGTGACGACGAGCCGGCGTGGCGTGCCGATGAACGAGCGCGTCTCGACCGACGCGGTCCGATGCAGCGTCTCCGATACGAACGCAGGTTGGCGGAGGATCATCTCGTGCATGTGATACGGGTGACGCGACCGCGCGTCCGCGAAGGAGACCATGC
>JBQTHW010000240.1:0-11299 GCA_052389495.1 Methanobacteriota archaeon
CCCCCGAGTCGAGGGCGGCGGCCAGGATCGCCTCGTTGAACCGCGGGATCGTCGCGTTCACGACGACGCCGACGCCGTCCATCGCACGTCGGAGCTCCCCCGGGTCGCCCGCGTCGAGCTCCATCGCCCGTGCCTTCCGGCTTCGGGTCCCGGAGGCGACGCGCTTCGCGGCGGAGTCGTCCACGTCCGCGCAGATCGTCTGCGCGATCGAATCGCTGGCCACCAGGTGCCTCGCGATCACGGAGCCGATCGCGCCGCACCCGATGAGAAGGACGTTCTGAGCTTTCGCCGCGATGATGTCGAACCTTGGCCCGAGGAACTCGGAGGAACGCCATAAACCCTCGGAGCCCGGTGTGATAAGGATGACGGCGGGCTTGAATACCCGTGCGACGCCGTCACACGGGGAGCGCCTACCCGGCCGCCTCGAGAAGCGCGCGGACCTTCTCCGGGTCGGCGGTCGGGGGGGAACAGGTCGTGCCCTTGCAGACGAACGCGACGGGGCCGGCCATCGCCTCGCGCGTGCGAAGCATTGGGGCGACGGCGGCGGGAAGGTAGGACTCCTTGCCCTGCGCGACGAGGACGGACCGGCTCGGCGCGTACGACGAGGACGCGGCCGCATGGAGGCCCTTCATCCGCGGGTCGTCCCGAGGGCCTAGGATCACGACCTCCGCGGGCTTGTGGACCCACAGCTCCGCCGCGAGGAAGTACGTCCCGCAGTAGATCGCGCCGTACCGGCCCGCCTCGCCCGCGAAGGCCATCATCAGCGCGTCGTGCTTGAGCCGGTACTCGTCGTTCCCCGTCAGGGAGTGCAGCCGTTGCAGGGACAGCGCCGCGACCGCGTTCGCGCCCGCGTACGGGGAGTCCTCGATCGGTCGGCGACGGATCTCGAGGAGGCTCAGGCCGGCGCCTTCATGCAGGTCGTCCGCGACGTCGAGGAACCCGCCCCTCGGGTCCCAGAAATGGCGGATCGTGAACTGCATGATCTCCTCTGCCCTCCGGAGGTACGATGCGTCCGCGGTCGCGGTGTAGGCGGACAACAGGGCCTCGACGACGTACACGTGGTCCTCGAGCAGCCCGCGGACCTTCCGCGTGCCGTCGACGATCCCGTGCCACATCCCGTGCTCCTTCGTCCAGAGGTCGTCGAGGATCCGGCCGAGGGTCTTGAGGGCGAACGCCGTGACGTCCGCGCGGGCGAACGCCAGGCCGGCACGCAGGCACGAGGCGACCATCATGCCGTTCCAGGAGGCGAAGATCGTGCGGTCGATCGCCGGCGAGGGACGTCGGTCCCGTGCGACCTTCATCGCGCGCCGCCCGCTCTCGAGGAGGCTCCCGACTCGCTCCGCCGGCATGCCGAGCTCCTTCGCGAGGGCCTCCGGCTCCTTCTCGACGAACAGGACGTTCCGTCGGCGGTCGTGGCGCATCTCGCCGGGCTCGTCGACGTCGAAGTGGGCCGCGAGGACGCGCGCTTCGTCCGCGCTGACCGCCGCGCGGAGCTCCTCGAGGGTCCACGTGAAGTAGTCCCCGTCGTCCTCGAGCCCGACGTCCGCGTCCTGGCTCGCGTAGTACCCGCCCCGCTCGCGGTCCGACAGGACCTCATCCGCCCACGCGACGATCCCTTCCGCCGTCTCGCGGAAGAGCGGCTCCCTCGTGAGCTGCCACGCATGCACGTAGTTCGTCAGCAGGCCCGCGTTGTCGTACAGCATCTTCTCGAAGTGCGGCACGATCCACTGCGCGTCGACGGAGTAGCGGTGGAAGCCGCCGCCGATCTGGTCGTACACCCCGCCGCGGGCCATCCCCCGGAGCGTGCGTACGAAGACGTTGCGGTAGCCGTCCTCCCGCACGCGGTGGTAGCGAGCCATGAGGAAGTCGACCGTGCCGGGGTGCGGGAACTTCGGCGCCGTGCCGAAGCCGCCGTTCACGGGGTCGAACGCGCCCCGGAGGGCGTCGAACGCGGCCCTGAGGGAGGCCTCGTTCATGGAGCCCTGGGCGGCGAGGACGCCGCGCTCCTCCGCGAGGCTCTGGTGGAGCGCCTCCGCATCGCGGATCGCTTCCGCCTTCGACGTCTTGTAGTGGTCCGCGACGGCCTGCAGGACGCGGCGGAACGACGGCTGGCCGTGCGTATCCTTCGGCGGGAAGTACGTGCCCCCGTAGAACACCTTTCCGTCCGGCGTGAGGAACGCGGTGAGGGGCCATCCGCCGTGGTTCGTGAGCGTGCCGACGGCCTGCTGATAGCGCGCGTCGACGTCCGGCCGCTCGTCCCGGTCGACCTTCACGGCGACGAAGTTCTCGTTGATGATCTTCGCGAGGTCCGGGTCCTCGTACGACTCCCGGTCGATCACGTGGCACCAGTGGCACCACGACGCGCCGATGTCCAGGAGGATCGGCCGGTCCAGCTCTCGCGCCTTCCGGAACGCGTCGTCGCCGAACGGGTACCAGTCTACGGGCTGGCGGGCCGCGCCGCGAAGATACGACGACGTCTCGTTCGCGAGGCGATTCTCTCCCATGACGGGGAATGCAACAGGAGGGCGGTTCAAGTGCCTTTGGGTGTCGCCGTCTCCTTCTTGAGGCGGTCCGCGAACGTCTTCCGGAACTTCGCGACCTTCGGCGCGACGACCGCGCGGCAGTAGCCCGCCCACGGGTTCTTCCGGAAGTAGTCCTGGTGGTATGCCTCCGCCCGGTAGAACCTCGTCAGGGGGCCGACCTCCGTCACGATCGGGTCGTCCCATAGGCGCTCCTTCGTGACTTCTTCGATGACCTGCATCGTGGTCGTCTTCTGCTCCGGCGTGGTGTACAACACGACGGACCGGTACTGCGTCCCGACGTCGTGGCCCTGCCGGTTCGGGGTCGTCGGGTCGTGGACCGTGAAGAACACCCGCAACAGGTCCTCGGTCGTGATCTCGCCCGGGTCGAACGCGACCTGGACGACCTCCGCATGGCCTGTCGTGTCCGTGCACACGTTCTCGTAGGACGGGTTCACCACCGTGCCGCCGGCGTAGCCGACCTCGACCTTCGTGACGCCACGCAGCTCTTGGAAGATCGGCTGGAGGCACCAGAAGCAACCGCCGCCGAGCGTAACGGCTTGGTTCGTCGTTGCGTCTCCCATGGGGATTCTCCGGGGCGGTCTAGCAGTCCGTCGCCTTAAGGCCTTTACCACAATCCCGCCAGAGGCCGTACCGATTCGGCCTCCCCTCCCGCGGCCCCCGGCCCGGACCCTCGGTCCTTCGGCCTGCTGCGCGTCACGACGTCGGCCGACGACGGCCGGGTCGGCGTGCCCACCCAGATCCTCGTCGACGGCGTCGTGCGCGACACGTGGGGCCTGACGTGGCTCAAGATCGCGCCCGGCACGCACACGGTCGCCTTCACGGACGTGCCCGGGCTCGGCACGCCGGCCCCGCGCGACGTGGAGGTCGTCGCAGGCGCCACGACGACCGTCGAGGGTCGCTTCCGGGCGCTCGGCTCGCTCCGCGTGATGACGGATCCCGCGCTTCCGGCGACGATCTTCGTCGACGGCACCCCGCGGGACGACTGGGGCATGTGGCAGTCCATGCCTCCCGGGATGTACAAGGTGTCCTTCGGGCCGGTCGACGGGTACATCACGCCGGCACCTCAGATCGTCGCGGTCACGTCGGGATCGCTCTCGACGGCAATCGGAACGTACGTGCCCGCGGCGTCCTTCGGGTGGGTCGGGCCCGTGCCCGAGGGGTCCCTCGGCGGACGCCTACCTCAGGACCCTGCGGGCGTTCGTCACGAACAGCTTCTCCTGGACCTCGAGCGGGAGGGGAAGGCCCCGGAGGGCCTCGACCTCCTCCCGGATCCCCGGCACGCCGGGCCCCGGCCAGTCCGATCCGAACAGGATCTTGTCGGGGATTTCCCCGATCCGCGGAAACCACTCGAGGAGGCGCTTCGGCGGGATGCTCGAGATGTCGAGGTATACGTTCGCGTGTCGGCGCACTAGGTAGAAGGCGGCGTCGCACCACAGCGGGCGACCTCCGTGGGCCATGATCAGCGTGAGGTCGGGGAAGTCCTGCGCGACGTCGTCGAGCGCCATGGGATCCCCGTACTTCGACCGCGCGCCGGGGAAGACCGACGTTCCCGTGTGGACCATCACCGGCAGGCCGATCCGCTCCGCGGTCCGGTACACCGTCCGGAGGGCGGGGAGCCGTCCGTCCGCGTACGCGGTCGCCGCGAAGAGCTGGTGCGGGGGGTGGACCTTGACCCCGCGGATGTCGAGCTTCGAGGCGAGCCTCTCGACGTCCCGCCTCGGGTCCTTCGTGCGCCTCGGGTGGACGGAGCCGAAGGGCAGGAGCCGCGCGGGGTCCTCCCGGGCGAACTCGGACACGAATCGGTTCACGTCCTCCTTGAGACCCGTCACCTCGGGGGCGACGTAGCTAATCAGGCAGGCCCGCTCCACGCCGACGGAGTCGAGGTGGTCGAGGAAGGCGCGCGGGTCCTCGAAGAGACGCTCACGTCCCCTGAGCGCGGCGAACTCCCGCCGCATCGCGCGCAGGACCTCCGGCCGCAGCGACTTGTACGGTTCGAGGTGCACGTGGACGTCCGTGACGCCGGGCAACGAGGCCCGGTAGCCGAGACGTGTGGTTAGCCCTTCCGGCCGCGGTCACGTGGGGACGGGCAGCCGTCTCACGACCTCGCGGTAGTCCCGGTACGGTGTGACGCACGGAGGCCCGTCGGCGTACAGGAGGACGTTCTCCCCGGGGTCGGCGACGCTCAGCGCGAGGATCGTCGACGAGACCGTCCCGCCTCCCGGCGCGTGGAGGCACAGGGCCGTCTCGCCGGGGCGGGCGGCGTGCGTCCGCAGGGTCGCGATGAGCGCGCGCGTCGCATCGTCGCTGCCGCGGAGGGATGCCTTCGCCAGAAGCCCCTGGACGGCCGCGACCTTCGGGTCCGTCGGGACGTTCCCTCCTTCGTTCGTCAGGACGTTGAGGCCTTCGTGGCCCCGCGTCGTCGACACCTCGCCCTCGTACCGGAAGAAGCGTGCCTCCTTGCGGCTGGCGACGAACATGTTCCAGAGGTTGTACGTTCGCATGCGGACCTCCCGCTGCAGGAAGACGTCCGCGGCCGCGACGGACGGCTGACGCAGGACGTCGAGGACGAGGAGGCCCCTCGACCGTGCGGACGTCGACGTGGGGCCCCTGCGGTTCGACAGACCGGCGACGAGGCCGCTCGCGCTCGCGCCGATCCACGTGCCGCCCGCGGCCGCGTCGCGGGGCGCGACGATCGGCGGATCGCCTTCGTGGAGGCGCGGCGGCTCCGAGCGCCGGGCCGCGGACTCGTCCCGGTTCATCCCGACGACGACGTCGTAGCCTTCCACGCTTCGCCAAAGGGCGATGAGGGTACACATCTCCCTCAGGTTCCCTGCTTCAGGTCGTGGGCGCGGAGCTGCGCGACGCGGGCGACGTCCGGCCGGCCCGCCTTCGAAGCGGACTCGGTCGCGCGTTCGTACGCGGCGATTGCGGCCTCGCGGAGCGTCGCGTCCCCGGATTCCGTCGCCTGTTCGCTCAGGACCTCCGCCGTGTCTACGAGGTATTTCGCGGCCGCAAGGTGGTCGCCGAGGGCCCGGAAGATTGCGCCCGCGAACAGCCCTTCGTGGGTGAGTCCCTCCGCGCCCTCAGAGAAGTTCGACTTTAGCACCGCGGCATACTCCTTCGCGACTTCCGCGAGGGTCGGGTCCCCCTGGAGATCCTGGACGGCATTGCGGTACTCGACGAGGGAGAGATACTCCCGCTCATCCTTCGCCATTGCATCGTCGGTGAGCCCGAGGTAGCCCTTGCCGGCTTCACGGCGCCACGCCCCCGCCTCGCGGAGCCGGCCGAGTTTCTCGTAGCACCGCGCAAGGGCCTGGCAGATTCCGATTCGATCGACCGCCGAGCCGGACTCCGTGAGGCTCGCGTAGTGGGCGAGGGCCGTTTCGAAATCCCCGCGGGCCTCCGCTTCGATTGCGTCGACGAGATGGGACACAATCCCCGAGAGTCTTGCCGAGTTTAAGAGGTTGGCCTCACGTGATGAAATCGATGCCCCTCATCCCCTGGAAGTGTGGGTCTCCTGTCAGGATCCTCGCGTCGAGGCGCCGCGCGAACGCCAAGAGCACCGCGTCGGTAAGGGAGAAGTCGGAAATTCGTTTTCGGTACGTTGCGTGGAGCGCGCCCGTTGATCGAGCCGCTTCGGCGTCGAGAGGGAGGACGATGGAGAGAGTCTTCATCGCCGCCCATGCCACTCCCGCATCGCGCCCGGTCCTGAGAGCCTTGCTCGTCACCTCGGCGACGACGGGCGTGGGCGTGTACCGCTCCAGGCGCCCCTCCAGGATCCGCGCGACCCGAGCCCCGCGATCGGTCCCATCCAGGTACTCGATCCACGCGTACGAGTCGATTACATAGCTCGTCATTCGTGCTCCGCGCGGTCCGCTTCCGTGAACGGACCGATTCCCCGAAGCGCCCCGAAGAAACTCCTTCGCGGCCGACTCACGTTCAACTCAACCGGCTCGCCTTCTTTGATGTCAAGGAGGTCGACAATTTGCTTGGGGAGCGTGACCATGAGGGAACCCCCGACCCTCTTCGGATGGACGGTGACCGATGGCATTGAACTTCTGTTAAACTAAATAGAACACGAGTTATATGTACCTTCGCCTACAGTTCCGCCCACTTGCCGTAGCCTTCCCAGACCCGGACGTGAAGCGGGAACTTGATTGCCGCCTGGAGCCGGTCCGAGATGAGCTGGCAGATGTTTTCGACGGTCGGATATTCGAGGAAATCGTTCCAGTCCTTATGGTCGTATTCCGCGAGAATCGAACGGACCTTCTTCTTCAGGTCCGCGAAGTCGAGAATCATCCCGCCCTTGTGGTCGCCCTCGATGTGGACATCGACCTGGTACGTGTGGCCGTGCATCGAGCCGCACCGCGCGTGGCCCGCGAGGTGGTGCGCGCAGTCGATGTACTCCGTGATGCCGAGCTTCATGGGCGGCGTCGCAAGGGACACGCGGCCATAAAGGTTCCTCCGGACGCGGGGCGCAATCAGATCGGCGTCACGGTCAGGAACTTCAGCGCGGCGCTGCCGGTCTGGAAGAACTGGTGCTCTTCCCCCGATTGCACGAGCAACACGACGCCGACCTTGAGCGGGAGCCTCTTCCGGTCCACGACCGCCAAGCCCCGCCCCGACACGACGACGAGCTGGTGGTCCCACTCGTGCCGGTGCTTCGCGGAGAACGCCCCCTTTCCCAGGCTGATCTCGTGCATCGCCGTCTTCCGCGCGCCGTCCTCGCGTCCGATGAGCTGCCTCATCCGCACGTTCCGGCTGCCCTCCTCGAGGAACTTCGTCGAGCGGACGGAACGGACCGACGTCACGTACATGCGGCGTCACGGGGAACCGCGCGCGTCCATTAATCTTTCGTCCTCAGCGCTCGTAGGCGACGGGGTCTGCGACGCCGACCTCGAGGAAGGCATCGCGCCGCTCCCGACACGAGGGGCACGTCCCGCAATGGAGGTCGCGGTCCCAGTAGCAGGACCACGTGACGTCGAACGGCACGTTCCGCGCGAGCCCCATCCGCACGACCTCCGCCTTCGACTTCCCGGCGAGGGGCACGAGGACCTGCACGGGCGTGCGGTCGTACGTCCAGAGGCCGAGTCGGTACGCACTGTTGACGAACTCGAAGAACGCGGGACTCGAGTCGGGGAACGCGCTCGGGTCGACGCCGTTGTGGCCCCCGATGATGAACCGCGCGCCGTCCCGCTCCGCGTAGTGCCCGGCGAGCCCGTAGAAGATCAGGTTCCGCGCCGGGACGTAGCTTTCGGGCGCCTCGAGGAGGACCCGGTTCGCGACGCCCTCCCGTCGCAGGTCGTCGACCTCCTTGAGGAACGGTAGGTCGACCTGGCGAACCGGCGCGACGTCCGCCCGGGACACGAGCGCCTCGATCGCGACGCGCTCCTTGGTCGGCCGCGCGAAGTAGTCGAACGTCAGCGGGAGCACCTCCCACCCGCGCTCGACGGCCCACGTCAGAGCGACGGCGGAGTCGATCCCGCCCGACAGGAGGACGATCGCCCGCTCCCGCGACGGTCGCTCGCCGGGATCGCGCGCGGCCGCGTCGGCTCCCCCGACCACGGCGACGCCGAACCGCCGGCGGTTTAAAGGGTTTCCCCCCGGGGAGCCGCACGCGGACGGGGATCCCCAGGGTCAGTCGGAGGGCGGCGGAGGCACGAAGAACGGCTCCCAGAGGACCGCGAGCTCGTCCTCGATCCCTTCAAGGGGCTCGCCGTCCCAGTTGATGATCCGCTCGCCGTACCGGTCCTTCAGCACCGCGGTGAGGTGCCGGAGCCGGTGGAGGACGTCCTCCGTGGCTCCCTTCCCCACCATCACGGCGGTCACGAGGTTCGCCTCGTTGTACATGATGAACCGATGGCCGCCGAGCTGGATCTCCTGGACCTGGCCGTCCTTCTCCGTGAACGCGTCGCGCACGAAGTTCGAGACGACGGAGATCATCCCTCCGACGACGTCGCGGTCCTTGTCGCTCAGGAGGCTCCGGGACATGTGCTTCACGAGGAGCCCGCTCGGCGCGATCACGAACACCTCGTCGATCGTCGGCTCCTGGGGGGCGGGCTCCTGGACGACCTGGACGAGGGGCTGCGCGGGCGGCGGGGGCGTGTACGCCGCCTGGGTCGCCGGCGCGGGCGTCGGGACGGCCGCGCGGGGTTTCGCGAACCGTACGTGCCACACCTCCGACGAGCCCCACGCCATCGCGAGCCCCGTCGCGAGGAGGAGGAACCAGCCCGTCAGCGGGGTCCAGCTCAGGGAGTCGTTCGTCGTCGGATCGAAGTAGCGGCCGCGGAAATCCGTGATCGACTGGCCGTAGAACGTGCCGAGGTCCGTCGCCGCGGCCGGGATCGCGAAGACGAAGGACAGGCTCCCGTACAGGGCGGCCGCGCACGAGCCCAGGAACGCGAGGCCGGCGAACATGCCACGCAGCTTCCGGAGGGACGTCGCGACGGACAGCCCGGCGGCCCCGAGGCCGGCGAGGATCGACAGGACGGTCCAACGGGAGGTCTCGAGGAACAGCGCGGAGATCTGCGGCTGCCCCGGGACGTCGTAGTACGTGTACGGCGTCGTGACGGTCGTCCCGGCCGTCCGGTTCTCGACGACGTGGTCCACGCCAAACAGCTTGTACGACCACACCTCGACGACGGTGCCGTCGTCGTGGCGCCACTCCCAGAACGGCTGGCCGACCGCGACGAACGCGAGGGCGAGGGCCACGGCTGCCGAGGCGATGCCCGAGTAGCCGGACATTCGAGCTCGAACGACCCGTGAGGCGTTAAGAGGCCTCGCCCTCCATTATCGCGTGCGAGAACCGCGCCTCGCGATCGAGCGGGTCAGCGGTCTCGCCACCGCGGCTCGCGCTTCTCGAGGAACGCCTGCACGCCCTCCTCCTTGTCCTCCGTCCCCATGACGACGGCGAACAGGCTCTGCTCGTACCGGAGGCCCTGGTCGAGGGGCAGGCGAGCGGCCGCACGGATGGCGCGCTTCGCGAGGCGGGCCGCGACGGCGCCCTTCGACGCGATCCGCGACGCGATCTCGAGCGTCCGCTCGCGGAGCGTCGCGTGCGGCACGACCTCGTCGACGAGGCCGATCCGCAGGGCCTCGTGCGCGTCGATCCGGTCGCCCGTCAGGGTGAGCTTGAGCGCCGTGCCCAGGCCGACGAGGCGAGGGAGGCGCTGCGTCGCACCTCCCCCCGGGAGGATCCCGATTGCGATCTCCGTCTGACCGAGGACCGCACGCTCCGACGCGACGCGGACGTCGCAGGCCATCGCGAGTTCGAGGCCCCCGCCGAGGCAGTAGCCGTTGATCATCGCGAGGACCGGCTTCTCGAACCGGTCGACCGCGTCGTACAGGGTGCCGCGCTCGTACATGCGCCATTGCTCGAGCGGGGTGCGCCCCGCGAACTCCCGGATGTCCGCGCCGGCGACGAACGCCTTGTCCCCCGCGCCCGTGACGACGGCCACGCGGACGTCGGGGTCGGTCGCGAGCGTCCGGAGCGCGTCGACGAACTCCGCCTTCATGATCATGGACATCGCGTTGAGCTTGTCCGGACGGTTCATCGTGACGAGGGCCACGGGGCCTTCGCGGTCGACGAGGATCGTTTCGTACGTCATGCGAATCGGACGGGAGAAGGGCCACGCGGACCTTGAGTCCTCGCGACGAGGTTAACCTTACACAAGGTTAACGCCTGCCCGGACTTCCCCCGCCCGCGGGGGCCCGGCCTCGCCCCGTGGCCCGCATCCGTCGGACTCCCCGGCGAACAGGGCGACGTCCGCGATCAGCGAGTGGAGGTCGCATCGCATCTCCGTTCGGCGTGCCTGCCCGCTCACGTCCCCTGGAACGTCGGCTTGCGCTTCTCGAGGAACGCGCGGAAGCCCTCCTTCGCGTCCGCCATCGCGAAGAGCCGGTTCTGCAGCTCCCGCTCGAGCGCGAGGCCCTCGTAGAGCGGCATCTCGATCCCCTCGACGACGGACCGCTTGATGAGCCCGACCGCCCGGGCCGCGTGCCCGGGGTACGTCAGGCCCTGCACGAACTCGAGCGTCTCCTTCCAGAACGCCTCGCGCGGGAAGACGCGGTTCAGGATGCCCCAGTCGAGGGCCTCCTTCGGGGCGAGCGTGCGCCCCGTCGTCATGAGGTCGATCGCACGGCTCTTGCCGATCAGTCGCGGGAGGCGCTGCGTCCCGCCCGTCCCCGGGAGGACGCCGAGCGTGACCTCCGGCAGGCCGATCTTCCACGGCCCGTCCGAGGCGAAGCGCAGGTCCGCGGCGAGGGCGATCTCGAGGCCGCCGCCGACGCAGTGCCCGTCGATCGCGGCGACGAACGGTTTCGGGGTGCTCTCCAGCTTGTTGAGCGTCTCCTGGCAGTCCAGGCAGAACATCGCCTTGTAGCCCGGCGTCGAGGACGCGAGGAGATTGATGTCCGCCCCGGCGGACCACATCCCGTCGAGCTTCGACGCGAGCACGCACACGTCGACGTCGTCGTCGAACCGGACATCGTCGACCACCGCGCTCAGGTCGCGCATCAGGTCCGCGTCGTACGTGTTCGCCTTCGGCTTGTTGAGCCACGCGATCGCGACGCGCCCCTTCTTCTCCATAGACATGTACGTGAGGTCCATCGGAGCCCCTCGGGCCGTCGCAACGGAGTCGCGCGTATTAAACGCACGCCCTCACGGCTCATCGCCGCTCGAGGATCGCCACGAAGTCGCCGTTCGGGTAGCCGTCCTCCGCGACGACGCGGACGAGGTCCCAGCCCGTTGCCGCGGC
>JBQTHW010000241.1:0-13123 GCA_052389495.1 Methanobacteriota archaeon
AGGTCCGCGACGTCGGACCCGACGGACGCGATCTCGCCGGCCGCGTCGGCCCCGAGGATGTGCGGGAGCGTGAGCTTGAGGGTCGGGATGCCCGCGCGGACGAACAGGTCGAGGCGGTTCACCGACGCCGCGCGTACGTGCAGGACGACCTGGTCGGGACCGGGCACGGGATCGGGGTGGGCCGGGTCCAGCTCCAGGACCTCCGGGCCGCCGTACGTCCGGATGACGACCGCCTTCATCGCACGACCTGACCGCGGGCGCGCGAAACCGCGCGGCCCTAATGAAGAAGCGCCCTCACTGGACGCGATAGCCCCGTTCCTGGAGGATCCGGAGAACGTCCTTCCGGCGGTCGCCTTGCAGGACGATCACCCCGTCCTTCCCGGAGCCGCCCGTCGCGAGGGACTTCTTCAGGTCCCGCGCGAGCTTCTCGGCCTCGTCCGGACTGCCCTCGAGTCCGCGCACGACGGTCACGGCCTTGCCGTACCGACGCGTGTCGAGTCCTACGGAGAGGACCGTCGTTTCCCGTCCGAGGTCCTCGCAGACGCAGATCTCCTTCGGCAGCCCGCAGGTCGGGCAAATCGCCGCGCTCAAGCTGCCTCCGGTCGGCCCATCGACGTGGGGAGGGCATCCTTCAGGAGGCGATAATGCTTGCGGATGGTGACCTCCGAGACCCCCGTCAGGCGGGCGATCCGGGCCTGCGTGAGCGGCGAGCCGAGCTCCTCGGACGCGAGGTACAGGGCGCCGGCCGCGATACCGACCGGCGAGTTCGCCTCGAGGCCCTTGACCGTCCGGCCGGACGACACGAGGGCCATCGCCCGCTCGCTCACGCCCGATTCGACGCCGAGCTGGGACGCGAAGCGGGGGACGAAGTCCTCCGCGCGCGTTGCCCGCGCGAACACGCCGATCTCCCGGCTGACGATCTTTGCGGTCAGGGAGATGCGATGGACCGTGACCCCGGTCGCCTGGGACAGCTCGTGGAGCCCGCGGGGCGCGCCAAGCTGCTTCGCGGCGAGGTACACGACGGCCGCGACGATCGCGTCCATCGAGCGGCCGCGCGACAGGCCGGCCTCGATCGTCTTGCGCAGGAGGGCGGCGGCCCGCTCGCGGAAGTCCTGGGGGAGGCCCAGGCGCGAGCCCAGGCTCGACAGCTGCGCGAGTCCGGGGGCGAGGGCGCGCTCGACGCGGTCGTACCGCGTCCAGTGGCTCACGCGGCGCAGGCGGTTCAGCGCCGCGACGCTCCGCGCGTCGATCAGGTTGCCCTTCGCGTCGCGCAGGCCGTTCCCGACCATCGAGCCGAGACCCTTGTCCGGGACCATGACGGACGGCGGCGGCCCGGACCGGATCCGGTCGTCTCCCTCGAACGTGGTCCAGTCGGGGCCCATGTCGACGAGGGCCTCGTCCAGGACGAAGCCGCACGTGTCGCACACCCGCTCGCCCCGGACCGGGTCGATGTACAGGGCGAGGCTCCCGCAGTTCGGGCAGCGGGTCGGGTCGTGCGCGCGAAGGTCGTCCTTCGCGGCCACGTCGTGGAACAGGGATTCCTTCTCGTGCATCGTCTCGTTCAGCGCTTTCATGCGTGCACCTTCCGGGTACGGTCCGCCACGACCCATCGGCGCGCCCAGCGCTCGAGCCCGTGGATCGCGTCAAAGAGATCCTCCCCCATCGCCGAGAGGCGGTATTCGATGGCGACGGGCCGCTCCATGACGATCCGTCGCTCCGCGATGCCGGCCTCCTCGAGCTCCTTGAGGGTCTTCGCGAGGGAGCTCTGGCACATGCTTGCCATCACGCGCAGCTCGTTGAACCGCTTCGGGCCGTTCAGCAAGCTGTGCAAGACGCTGAGCTTCAGCTCGGAGCCGATCACCTCGATCGCGAGGAGGGCCGGGCACTCGGGGCTGTCGCAGGGCGAACGTTCCTTGGGCATGGCTTCCGTATCCGCACCCCCACAACGGCGGGCCGGCTATATATAGTTTCGTTTTCGTACTTAGTTTCAGATAACGACTAAGTTCAACAGAAAAACTGGTACGTACGATGGAGGGGGCGAGCACTCGAATGGTCGGCCTGTCGCGGCGCCCGACGCGGCCCGCGAGGGGCCCCAGCGGGTCCGTCACGGCCCGTGGGCATCCCGCAGGCGCTCCGCGTTCCGCCCGTTCTCCTCCGCGAGCTTCCGAAACGTCCGCGCGGCCTCCGTCAGGATGGACTTCGCGACCGTCGCGGAGTCTCCGTAGAACGCTTGGGCGATCGTCTCGAGGTCGACGGCCCTCCGCAGGGCGCCGTCCCGCGGCGCGGGGGTCGCGTCGAAGACGTACCGCCGGCCGTCGAGGCCGGAGACCGGCTCTAGGACCATCTCGTTGAGCTTCATCTGGCGCGTGCGCTCGAGGAGACGGTGACGGTTCGCGTGCTGCGCCGCGAGCTCCCGCACGAGCGTGCCCGCGCCGTCCTTCGCGAGGACCGTCGACGCGGACTCGTAGTACGCGCACGACGCGGCCTCGAGCTCGATCGCGAACCGCAGGAGGGCGCCGAACGTCGTGAGCTCGGGTGCGGAGATGTCCACGGGTCTCACAGCCAGCGCGTGATGACGACCTTGCTCTCCGTGAAGAACCGGATCGCGTCGCGTCCCTGCGGATGGAGGTCGCCAAAGAACGAGTTCTTCATGCCGCTGAACGGGAAGTACGCCATCGGGGCGGCGACGCCGATGTTGATCCCGATGTTCCCCGCGCGCACGCGGTATAGGAAGTCGCGCGCCGCCTTCCCGCTCGACGTGTAGATCGACGCCGCGTTCCCGAACGGCGAGCGGTTGATCAGGTCGATCGCGGACTCGAGGTCGTCCGCTTCGAGTAACGTCACGACGGGGCCGAAGATCTCGTCCCGTGCCACGGCCATCTCGGGCGCGACGTCGTCCAGGACCGTCGGGCCCACGAAGAAGCCCGGGTAGCCCGGGACCGTCGCCCGGCGGCCGTCCAAGGCGACCGTGGCGCCCTCCGACTCGCCCGCCTCCACGATCCGGATGATCCGCTCCTTCGACGTCGCGGACACGACGGGCCCCATCTGGACGGTCTCGTCGAGGCCGTATCCGAGCTTCAGACGCGCGGCTGCGGACATGAACTTCTCCCGGAGCGAGTCGTGGGCCTCCCCGAGCGCGACGACGGCCGAACCGGCGAGGCAGCGCTGGCCCGCGGTGCCGTAGCACGAGGAGATCATGTTTGGCACGGCCGCGTCGAGCTTCGCGTCCGGCAGGACGACGAGGAGGTTCTTCGCGCCTCCGCCGGCCTGCACGCGCTTCCCGCTCGCGGCCGCGCGGGCGTACACGGCCTTCGCGACGGACGTCGAGCCGACGAACGAGATGCCCTTCACGTCCGGGTGGTCGATGAGCGCCTCGGCTGTCTCGCGCGCCCCGTGGACGAGATTCACGACGCCGGGCGGGAAGCCCGCCTTCTCGATGAGCTCGAAGACGACCTGCTGGACGATCGGGTCCTGTTCGGAGGGCTTCGCGATCCAGCAGTTGCCCGTCGCGACGGCGTAGGGCCAGAACCAGCTCTGGACCATGATCGGGAAGTTGAACGGCGAGATGCCCGCGAACACCCCGAGGGGTTGGTACAGGACCTCCTCGTCGATCCCCGCCGCCGCGCCGTCCTCGAGGCCGTACCCCATCATGAGGCTCGGGATCCCCGCGGCGACCTCCACGTTCTCGATCGCGCGGCGCACCTCCCCGCGCGCCTCGTCGATCGCCTTCCCCATGTCCTGCGTGACGACGCGCGCGAGGTCCTCGAAGTGCTGCTCCATGAGGTCCCGCAGGAAGAAGAAGTGCCGCGCACGGCTGATCGGCGGCGTCTCCCGCCACTCCTCCCAGGCCGCCGATGCCGCGTCGACCGCCTCGCCCACATCCTCCTTCGTCGACAGGGGGACGCGCGCGATCGTCGTGCCCGTGGCGGGGTTCGGGTCCTCGAGCCACGACGCCCCGGAAGGGACGCGCCACGTCCCGCCGACGAAGTTCCTCAGGTCCCCGTAGTGGGCCTTGACCTCAAGCAGGACGCTCGTCTTCGAGACCACGGCGTCACCTCATGCGCCCTTCCCCGCGACCGCCATCTGGAGGGTGTCCTCGAGCAGGTCGAGCGCCCTCTCCAGGAGGGGCAGGGGGGTCGTGAGCGGCGGGAGGAGGCGGATGCAGTTGTTGTAGAACCCGGCCGTCAACAGCATGAGGCCGTTCCTCAGGCCGGAGAGCTGAACGCTCCGCGCGAGATCGACGTCGGGCTCCTTCGTGCGCCGGTTCCGGACGAACTCGATCGCCCACATCGCACCGATCCCGCGCACCTCGCCGATCCGCGTGTGCCGGTCGAACATCTCCCCGAGACGCTTGCGGAGGAGGGCCTCGATCTTCGGGACCTTCGGGATCGCGGCCTCGATCGCGTCGATCGCCTCGAGGGCGGCCGCGCACACGACGGGGTTCCCGCCGAACGTCCCGCCGAGGCCCCCGGGACCGGGTGCGTCCATGAACGCCGGCTTGCCCGTGACGCCGCCGAAGGGGAGGCCTCCCCCCACCGCCTTCCCGCTGACGAGCAGGTCCGGCGTCGTCTTCCAGTTCTCGATCGCCCACATCGTCCCCGTGCGGCCCATCCCCGCCTGGACCTCGTCGTCGATCAGCACGATCCCGTGGTCGTCGCACAGCCGCCGGAGGAGCGGGAAGAACTCCTTCGGGGGGACGATCATGCCGCCCTCCCCCTGGACGGGCTCCGCGATCAGCGCGCCGACCTGGCCGTCGACGTCCGGGCGGGTGATCGCCGCCTCGATCTCCTCGACGCGCGCCCGGGCGCACTCGGCGGGCGGCCGGCCGTCCGGGTCGCGGTAGGGGTACGCGTAGCCCGCGTGGAGGACCTCCCGCACGAAGGGCCCGAAGCCCTCCTTGTACGGTTTGTCCTTCGCGGTCAGGCTGATCCCCACGAGGGTGCGCCCGTGGAACGCGCTCTTGAACGAGACGATGTACGGCTTGCGCGTCGCGGCCCGCGCGACCTTGATCGCGTTCTCGACGGCCTCCGAGCCGGAGTTCAGGAAGATCGACTTCGTGAGACCGGGCGGGCAGATCTCCGCCATGCGCTCCGCGAGGTCCGTGTACGGCGCGTACGTCGACACCATGTAGCAGATGTGCGTGAGCCGGTCGAGCTGGTCCTTCGCCGCCCGCACGACGGCGGCGGGCCGATGCCCGGCGTTGTGCACGCCGATCCCCGTGCCCAGGTCGACGTAGACGTTCCCGTCGACGTCCTGGACGAACGGGCCTTCCGCCCGGGCGAGTGCGATCGGCAGCGCGACGCGCAGCCCGTTCGTGACGTACTTCTCCTTGCGTGCCATCGCGGCCCTCGACTTCGGCCCCGGGGGCACGGCGACGATCCTGGGTCCCTGCAGGCCCTTCCTCGGTGTACGCTTCGCCATGCTATCGTTGCTCGGCCGCTCCCGTCATGGGAGCGTCACGTCGGGGAAGACGGAGGGGGACTATATGCTTTTGACCCCGCCGGCCGGGTGAGGCGGCCCCGTTCGGACGCTCACCCGGGCGAGTTCCCGGAGGCCGCGGACTCCACGAGGCGCGCCTCCCGGAGGGCCTGGAGGTGCCGCGTCCAGGCGGCCCGGCCCCAGAGGTAGTACACCAAGCCGACGAACGCGATCGTCGGGAGCGCCGCGCTGACCGTCTCGCGGACGGCGGGGAAGCCGAACGCGACGACCCAATAGATCGACGTCCCGGCGAGGAGCGTCGCGACCGCGGGCCAGTTCCAGCCGCCACGGTACCAGTACTGCCCGCCTTCGATCCGGAACATGTCGTCGTGGTACCGCTTCCCCTTCACGAGGAAGTAGTCCACGAGGACGAGCGTCCAGAGCGGCACGACGATCGCCCCGAGGACGTCGAGGAAGAAGATGTACGTGAAGACGAAGTTCGGCGCGAGGAGGGGGAGCAGGGAGAGCGGCACGACGACGATCGCGGAGAGGAGCAGCAGGCGCCGGAGGGTCCACGAGCCCTTCGGGAACAGGTTGCTGATCCCCAGCCCGGACGCGTAGATGTTCCCCGCGTTCGTGGCGATCGTCGCGAACAGGATCACGAGGTACGCGCCCACCCCGAAGCCGAGGCGGGTCGCCGTCGCGCTCGGCTCCGAGACGACGGCGAAGCTTTGCGTCGGATCGACGCTCAGCGCGGAGACGGTGAGGATCGCCCCGACCATGAAGAACCAGTACTGCGCGAGGCTCGCGCCGCCGAAGGGGCCCCACGTCCCCGCCCGCTTCGACCTCGCGAAGCGACTGAAGTCCCCGATGAACTCCCACGTCCAGTTGTACGCGATCAGCAGGTCGACGAGGAGCGCGAACGTCAGGGTGTAGGTGAAGCCGCCGCCCAGGACGCCTCCGCTGAGGGTGAAGGACAGCGGTTGCGCGGGCCGCCACGCGAGCAGCTGCCCGAGGTCCGCCGCCCGGAGGACGATGTACGTCTCGTAGGCGCCGAACACGACGAGCGCGATCGTGCTACCCCAGTTCAGGAACCGGATCGCGCGGTGGCCCGCCGTCGCGAAGAACCCCTGGAGGAAGCAGATCAACAGGATCGATGGGATCATGAAGTAGTTCACGGGCGCGCCCGGAGGGGTCTCGAAGGCGTTCGGCCACCCGAAGGTGGCCTGGAAGATGAAGGACATCGAGATCGCCGCGATGAACACGTTCACCGTGGCCCAGCCGTACCCGAAGAACAGGTAGAACACGGACGGCAGCTTGCTCCCGCGCAGGCCGAAGGACGGCCGCAACAGCCCGACGGACGATGCCCCCTTGTCCGCCGCGATGTACCCCAGAAGGGCCCACGGGATGAAGCTCAGCGTCGACACGGCGAAGATCAGGACGATCGCGCCGGCGAGCCCGAACGCGCCGGTCATGTAGCCGCCGTACAGCCACGCGGCGGGGAGCGAGGCGGCGGCGAACCACAGGGCAAACTGGTCCCAAAAGCCGAAGGTACGAGCAGCCTCGGGGACCTTGTCCGTCGCCTTGTATTCCGCCGCGATGACCTCGAGGCCCTTCCGCGCCGCCATCCTGTCCCTGCGCGGATTCCGCTAGCCTATTTGAGGATTGTTCACATCCCGCCGGAACGGGCCGAGCGCCGCTCACGGATCCGGTCCCGCGCCACGAGGAGGTGGAACGACAGCTCGGGCACCGGGACGACGTCGACGTGGCGCCATCGCTCCTCGAGGAACGCGGTGGCCTTGTCGAGGACGACCTCCGCGAGACCCTCGCCCGTCCGCCGGATGCGGACGCCCTCCATGAACGCGCCGATCCCCGTCGGGATGCGGACGTCCCGGGCGAGGAGCGCGTCCGGCACGATGATCGCGAGGAGCCCCGGCGGGCGGACGACCCGCGTCGACTCCTCGAGGGGCCTCGACCATTGTCGCTTCCGCGGGATCCACACGAGGACCGCCTGGTCGACGTGGTCGTCCCGCAACGGGATGTACGTCTCGCTTCCGTCGAGCAGCGTGAGGCGCGGCTCGTCGATCTCGAACGTGCCCCGAGGGCGGACGAGGAACACGTCGCTCTCGACGACGTCGAACAGCTGCGAGAGGAACCAGCGGAAGTTGATCTCGCTCAGGTAGCCGGGGGGCACGACCATCGCCGTGCGCCCGCGGAGCTTCGCGTGGGGCAGGTACGTCGCCAGGAGATCGAGGGCTCGGCGCATCGTCGTCCCGTCGGCCGCCAGGTGGTCGAGGTACGCGAGCCGCACGACCGCAATCGCGTCGACGAGGCGCTCCTCGAGCCGCTTCCGGCCGAGGTCCGTGAGCGTGTACGCGCGCCGGTTCGGCCCGCGCTCCCCCGGCAGGGTCGAGGAGGCGATGAGGCCCTCCGCCTCCATGCGTTTGAGGACCGGGTACAGATGGTTGAGCCGGATCCCAAGCCCCTCGTCGCCGAGGGCGCGGTGGATCGCATACCCGTACGTCGCGCCCTGCTGAATCGCGCTCAGCACGGCCGCGGTCATCTCGCCCTGGAGCAACTAGTCTCGTCCCTGGCTATACCACAGACGGAGGGCACGGATGAACTTCGCGGCCCGCTACCGGACGAGCGCCGGCAGCTCCGCGGACGGCACCGCGTTCGGGTTGCGCGTCGGGAACGCCTTCACGTACGCGCCGTAGTACGGCACGCGGTTCGCGACGACCCGCCGGAACGCGTCCCGCAGGCCGTCGAGATCGAGGCCGCGCGTCGGGATGAGGTCGTCGCTCCGGTTCAGGCAGCCCTTGAGCTCGCCCTTGTGCGTCACGCGGATTCGGCGGCAGTTAAGGCAGAACTCCTCGTTGTACACGGGGTCGACGACCTCGACCTCCGCGCCGTTGAACATGTAGATCCGGCGGTGGTGCATCTCCCGGACGAGGACCTTGTCCGCGCGAGCCTCGAGCCACGCCTTCACCGCGTCGATGTCGACCATCCACTCCTGCTGCCCGACGAGCTCGGGCATGAACTGGATGAGCTGGAGCTTGAGCCCGTCGCCGTGGCCGATGTAATCGATCATCGCCGGGATGTTCGAGAGCGTGTGCCGGAACACGACCATGTTCAGCTTGACGGGCTTCAGCCCGACGCGCAGGGCCGCGTCGACGCCCTGCAGGACGGCGTGCAGGTCGCCCTTCCGGATGTCCCGGAACGCGGCCGGGTCGAGCGAGTCGATCGACACGTTGACCCGCTTGAGGCCGGCGCCCCGCAGGGACTCCGCGCGCTTCGTGAGCATCGAGCCGTTCGTCGTCATCGAGACGTCGGGAATCTGGCGGACCGTGCGGTCGACGATGTCCTCCATGTCGAGCCGGACGAGAGGCTCCCCGCCCGTGTACTTGACCGAGCGGATGTCGAACTCCCGCGCGACGCGTACGATCCGCTCGATCTCGTCGACGGACATCTCGTCCTCGTGGGGCATCCGCGGTCGGAGGATCGGCCCGAGGCCCTCGTCGTGGCAGTAGATGCACCCGAAGTTGCAGCGTTTCGTCACGCTGATCCGAATGTCCGTCACGTCGCGGCCGAACGCATCGACGAGCACGATGGGCGGGTCAAGTCGCTCCGCGCTTAAGTAATCCGTGCCGTCTCCGTCCGGTAGGGGCCGAAAGAGGACAGCGACGACCGTTGTCGCGGGAACCTCGGCCGAACCTTCTTATAGGACCGCCTCGTACGCTCGGGTAGCCCACATCGACTGAATTCGCGTGCGACTCGGAGTTTTTCTCTGGCGCCTTGCGACTCAAGGCCGTTTCGTGGGCCGAATGTGAGAACATGGAAAAGGCAATGACGAAGGTGAAGGACCTGACCCCCCAGTCCAAGCAGGTAAACGTCTTGGCGAAGGTCGTCGGGTTGAGCGAAGAGAAAGAAATCACGTCGCGGTTCGGCGAGGCACGCAAGCTCGTCGAGGCGACTGTCGGCGACGAGACGGGAACCGTCCTCCTGACGCTCTGGAACGAGCAGATCGGCCAGGTCGCGAAGGACGAGACCGTCCTCATCGACAACGGATTCGTCTCCCTTGTGAGAGGCCACATCCGCCTCAACGTGGGGAAGTACGGCAGCTTGACGAAGTCCGAACAAGGCGTCGGGGACGTGAACTCGGCCCTCGACGTCAGCGCGGTCGAGTACGAGCGCGAGCCGCGGTACCGATCGAGCGGCTACGGCGGGCCCGAGCGGCGCGAACGCGGGGACCGCCAGTTCGAGTTCGGGACGTTCGGTGGCGAGCGACGCGGCGACCGCAAGGACCGCGGACGCCGCCGATACTGAGTTCGCGCCCGAGTCACTCGAATCCCCGAGCCTGACGGTCCGCCGTCAGGCACCCTTATCTTTTGCAATCAACCTCCGCGAGCGTAGCCGGTTGCTCCGGACCGCACGGGGGCGAAGCATCGACGCGACGGGGCACGGCGGGCCGCGTCCGCGTCCTCGGCGTTCGGGCGTCAGCGGCGCCTCGGAGGCGGTCCGCGCCGGCGAGGACGGTCCGCGTCCCGGCCTTCGGACCGTTCCGGCACCCCGTACAGACGCTCTGGCGGAGGGGGCGACAGCCGGCCCGTGTAGAACGCGCGGGCGTTCTCCTCGTTGACCTCGACGTGGAGCACGTCGAGCTTCGCCTTCATCCGGTTGCGGAACTTGATGCGCTTCGCCGCGTTCTCCTCGTTCCACATCCGGTTGAACTGGAGATCCTTCTCCTCGACCATGGTTCGTCACCGCCTCAACGTTCGTGAGAACCGGTGCCGTCCGGAGGCGGCCGACCGTGGTTCGTCATCGGGACATGAGGACGGCGCGCGACACGAGGCGGAGAGAGATAAGGTTTTCCTGACATCAATATGTGAACGTCAGGACGAGCTCGTCCCCCGTCGTCGCGGTCTCGTAGACCGTGAGCGGGAACGAAGCGGGAGGATCCTTCGCCTGGCCCGTCGCGAGGTCCCAGGAGCCGCTGCAGTCCTTGCACACGAGGACGAGCCGCTCCGCGTCGATCGACCCGTCCTTCAGGTCCGCGTACCGGTACGTGCACCAGCTGTCGATCGCGTAGAAGCGGCCGTGGAGGCGGATCGCGAGCACGTCGAAGCCCATGATCTCGAAGCGGCTCATCGCACCCTCCTGGAGGTCCGAGGTCTTGCACAGGACGACGTCCATCGCGGCCGCGAACCTCCGCGTCGTCTTAAGGGTTTCCGGGCGGGCCGGCCTTCCGCCGGAACGGGCCGAGGAGGCGGTCGCGCCATGCGGGCTTCGGCAGCGCGGGCGGCGGCGCCGAGCCGACGCGGAGGACGATCCCCTCCGCCGCCTGGACGTACACCTTCGCATCCGCGGGGAGGTCCTCCGCGGACACCGCCTGCCACAGCTCGCCCTCGTACCGCACGTACCCCTTCTCGCCGGCCCGGATCGGGTCGACCGTCGTCGCCTCGTCCCCGGCGATCGCCGCGCCGATCTGCGGCTTCCGCCGGCGGATCTCCATGACCTTGTAGAGGGCGAACAGGAGGAAGCCTCCGAAGGCGAACGTCGGCGTGAGGAGCGAGGCGAGGAAGATCGCCTGGTACTCCGGCGTCACGACGAACTCCGGCGGCCGGAGCGGCGCGAGGAAGATTGCCGCGATGCCGATCGACACGATCCCGCCCGCGCCGAACGCGCCGAAGCCCGGCGTCTTGAGCTCGACGATCAGCAGGACGACGCCCAGCGCGATGAGGAAGAGCGCGATCGGGTCCACGCTGAACCCGAGCCCGACGAGGGCGAGCAGGACGAGGAGGATCCCCGCGATCTCCCCGCCGTGGCCCGGAGCCGAGAGCCCGAAGATCAGCGCGTAGATCCCGAGGATCAGGAGGAGCGACGACACGAGCGGATCCGCGAGGATCGCGAGGAACCGCGTGCGCAGGGACGGCTGGAACGTGACAATCTCCGCGCCCGCGACGACGGGTCGGAGGCCCTTGTACACCGTCCCGTTCGGCAGCGTCGCCCCGAGGGCCTCCGCCTGCACGAGGAGGTCTGCGACGCTCGTCGCGACGATCTCCGTCGCCCCGAGCCGGACGGCCTCCGTCGCGTTGAGGTTGAGGTTCTCGCGCACGAAGCGGCTCGCGAGGGACGCGTTCCTCCCGTGGAGGGCCATCGTCTCCGAGATGGAGCCTTCCACGGCCATGAGGATCTTCTCGTCCGTCACGGGCTCGAACCCGTTCGGGCCGAGGACGACGGGCTGGACCGACCCGGTCGTCGTCCCGGGAGACATCGCGGCGAGGTCCGTCGCGACGAGGAGAATCGTACCCGCGCTGAACGCGTGCGCCCCCGCAGGCCCGACGAAACCAAGGACCGCCAGGCTCGACGCTCCGAGCATGAGCTGGGTGATCTCCTCCGTCTCCGTGAGGCCACCGCCCGGGGTGTCGAACCGGACGACGAGCGCCGCGTAGCCGCGGACGATCGCCTCATCGATCGCCTCGCGCACGACGTCGACCGTCGAGCGGTCGATCGGTCCGTCGATCCCCGCCAGGAGGACACGGGGCCCCTGCGCGCGGGCCGACGGCGCGACGACCACGGAGAGCAGGAGAGCGAGCGTGGCGACGGTGAGCCCGATCGCGCGGAAGCGGGAGGCCTTCATCCGCTCCGTTGCTCCCCGCGCTTGCCAATCGCGGAGGCCATCGCGGCCATGTCGCCGGCGAGGGTGCCGGACGATGTCGTCGTCACGACGACCATGTTCTTCTCCCGCGCGATCTCCGTGAGGGTCTGGAGCTCCCGCAGACGCATCGCCGCGGGCGCGGTGCCGTACAGCTGGGCCGCCTCCATCATCTTCTGCGAGGCCTGGAATTCGCCCTCCGCCATGATGACCCGCGACCGACGCTCCCGCTCGGCCTCCGCCTGCTTCGCGATCGCACGGACCATCGTGTCGGGGAGTGTGACGTCGCGCAGGGTGACCGCGGACACCTTGATGCCCCAGGGGTCCGTTGCCGTGTCGAGCAGGATCTGAATACGCTTGCTGAGGTCCTCGCGCTTCGATAGGAGCTCGTCGAGCTCGACCTGGCCCAGGACGTCGCGGAGGGTCGTCTGGGCGAGCAGGTTCGTCGCCATGACGTAGTTCTGGACCTTGTTCACCGCATCGTTCGGCGCGTAGACGCGGTAGTACACGACGGCGTCGACCTCCACGGACACGTTGTCCCTCGAGACGACCCGCTGGCGGGGCACGTCGAAGGCGAGGGTCCGCATGTCGATGAGCACCCGCCGGTCAACCATCGGGATGATGACCGTGAGCCCAGGTCCCTTCGCCTGGGGCAGCAGCCGGCCCAGCCGGAAGACGACGAGCCTCTCGTACTCACGGACGACCTTGATGGCCGACGCGAGAAAGGCCAGGATGATGATCACGAGCAGAACGGTTATGACGATGACTTCCTCTCCCGCCAACGAACCTGCCTCCGACGCCCTCTATGGCGGGTCCGATGCATAAATAGCTTCCCTGGGTAGGCCACGGAGCACGCAATGCCGCGGCACTCCCGCGACGGCCTCTTGCACGCCGCTAGGGAGAGTATGCTGAATTAAATTCTCATG
This sequence comes from Methanobacteriota archaeon, assembly GCA_052389495.1. GTDB lineage: Archaea > Thermoplasmatota > Thermoplasmata > RBG-16-68-12 > RBG-16-68-12 > RBG-16-68-12. Next base: position 13,000 of record JBQTHW010000241.1, read on the forward strand.
CGCCAATGATAATGAACAAAGCTCTTATAGAGGGGACTTCTGGAGAAGGTCGACCGACGCGGGGGATGGGACCCTTGGTTGTTGGCTGCACACATTCCGATTACGTGGCCCCATCGATGGGGGC
>JBQTHW010000242.1:0-1701 GCA_052389495.1 Methanobacteriota archaeon
CTCCACCCTTGGACACGGATGCGCTCCTCGACGCCTCCCATTCCGTGGACCGGGCAGGTCGCGGCGAGGGTTCGGAACAAGTCGCCGATGGGCATGACGCGTACCAATCCCGCAGGATCCCGGACCAAGACGTTCCTGCTCCCGTCAACGCTGTACATGTATCCCGGGTACCCACGTCGACCCGGCACTTCCTCCCGCGCCGCCCCGATCTGACGCAGGGCCTCCGCGTAGTTCGTCATATCCGTCAGGATCACTAGGACGTGCATGCCGACCTCGTACGCGAGGAACTCCGCGGCCGTGAGGGCCATCCGCGGGGTGATGAGCCGCTCGACCGCCGGATCGTCCGCAAGGTTCAGGAACAGGACCGCGCGCTTCAGCGCGCCCGTCCGTTCGAAGTCGTTCATGAACACGCTGGCTTCCTCGTGGGTGATGCCCATCGCCGCGAACACGACGCCGAAGGGCTCCTTCGACCCGAGGACCTTCGCCTGCCGGGCGATCTGGAGGGCGACCTCGTTGTGCGGCAGCCCCGCGCCCGAGAAGAGCGGAAGCTTCTGGCCGCGCACGAGCGTGTTGAGCCCGTCGATCGTCGAGATGCCGGTCTGGATGAACTCCGCGGGGTGCTCCCGGGAGTACGGGTTGATCGCGGCGCCGACGATCTCCTGACGCTTGTCCGGCACGATCGGAGGGCCGCCGTCCGCGGGCTCGCCGGACCCCGTGAGGACGCGGCCGAGCATGTCCCTCGACACGCTCAGCTTGATCGTCTCTCCGAGGAACTTCACGCTCGCCTGGCGGTCGATCCCCGCGGTGCCCTCGAACACCTGCACGACGACGATCTCCGTCGACGAGTCGAGGACCTGCCCGCGCTTCCGCGCGCCGTCGGGGAGGGAGATCTCCACGAGCTCCCCGTACCCGACGGGGTCCGCCTTCTCCACGAAGATGAGCGGCCCCGCGATCTCCGTGATCGTGCGATACTCCTTCGGCATCACCGCACCTCCAGCTTCTTGAACTCCTCCTCCATCTGCGCGAGGGTCTTCTCGAGCTCCGCGTCGAATTTCTCCTCGTATTTCACCCTAGTCAGGAGCTCCCGCGACTTGAGCGCCGCGACGTCCTTCACGGGCACGTCGAGGGCGATCGCCTTCTGCCCGAGCTCCGCGTAGCGCCGGATTGACGCGATGAGCTTCGCCTGGCGCTCCGGCGGACAGAACGTGTCGACGGCGTGGTACGCGTTCTGCTGGAGGAAGATCTCCCGGATCATGCGGGCGACCTCGAGGGTGAGCTGCTGCTCCGGCGGCAGTGCGTCGGCCCCGACGAGGCGCACGATCTCCTCAAGCTCCGACTCCTCCTGGAGCGTCCGCTGGGCCCACGCGCGAAGCTTCGGCCAGTCCTCGCTCACCTTCGTTCGGAACCAGTCTTCGAGGACGGGGCCGTACAGGCTGTACGACGTTAGCCAGTTGATCGCGGGGAAGTGCCTGCGGGCACGCAACGCGGTGTCGAGCGCCCAGAACACTTTCACGATGCGGAGCGTGCCCTGCGTGACGGGCTCCGAGAAGTCCCCGCCGCTCGGCGAGACCGCCCCGACGACGGACACGGAGCCTTCTCGGTCGTTCAGCGTGACGACGCGGCCCGCGCGTTCGTAGAACTCGCTCAGGCGGGCGGACAGGTGCGCCGGGAAGCCCTCCTCGCCGGGCATCTCCTCGAGAC
>JBQTHW010000243.1:0-4515 GCA_052389495.1 Methanobacteriota archaeon
GAACCACGGGGCGAAGCTTGCGAACGTCACGGTGATCGGCGGCGAGGTTGCCGTCGTTCCGGAGATCGTCCGCGGCTACGACCTCGCCGGGGCTTGTTTCGGGATCGTCGAGAAGCGCAAGATCGTCGACGGTCGGGCGATCCGTCCCGGCGACGTGATCCTTGGCGTCCCGAGCACCGGCATCCACTCGAACGGGTTGACGCTCGCCCGACGCGTCCTTCGCGACTCCGCGCTCACGGTCTTCGACAAGGTGGGCGGGGTCGGCGGACCGTGGGGACCGGCGCTCCTGGAGCCCACCGCGATCTACGTCCGGCCCGTTCTCCGTGCCCTGCGTCGAGCCCGGGTGCACGGGATGGCGCACATCACAGGCGGAGGCCTGAGGAACCTCGTCCGGCTCAAGCCGAACGTGCGGTTCCGGATCACGGACCCGCTCGAGCCTCCGCTCGTCTTCCGGGAGCTCCAGGCGCTCGGAGGGATCGAGGATGGGGAGATGTACCGGACGTTCAACATGGGGATGGGTTTCGCGCTCGTGGTGCCGGCGGCCGCGGCTCCGGAGGTGATTCGCGTGCTACGACCGGACGCGCGCGCGAAGATCGTCGGCGACGTGGTCAAGGGCCGGGGCGTGGCGCTCGAGCCGCTCGGCCTCTCCTGGGAGACGTACTGAGCGAGCCGTCACGCGCCGGCGCGTGCCCCGCAGTCCGGACAGAACGCCACGGTCGCCGGGATCGCGTGGCCGCAGGAGGGACACGTTTTCGTCGAGGGTCCGGGCGCGACCGGGGCGGGCGTCGGTGACTCAGCCGGGACCCACGCGGGCTGGGCGGAGGGAGCCGTCCCGGGCCCCGCGGGGGCAGGGACCCAGCCGGGGTACGCGACCGCGGCGGGAGGAACGAACCCGTAGGGGGGCCATCCGCTCGGCGGGGCCATCCGTGCGTACGCCTCGTGGAGCCCGCGCTGCAAGAGGTCCGACGTCCGGTTGTAGACGACGAGGAACAGGATGTAGCCGAACAGGGCGAGGCCCGGCGGGAGGAAAATCCCGCCGAGGATGATCTGCGTGAGCTGCGTGAACTCGACCGGCGTGAGGCTGCTCGGGTTCGAGAACGCCGCGACGATGCGCGCGGTCGCGACGCCCACCGCGACGATGCCCAGGATTCCGAGGATCGGGATCACGAGGCTCGCGACGTCGGACCACCTCCGCGTCTCCGGGGGCTGCAGGGCACGGACCATGTTCCGGTACATCTGGCCTTTGAATGTGACGCCCGTCGTCCAGAACACCGTGATGAGGAGGGGGACGTAGACCGTCGTGGGCAGCTGGCCGGTGAGGGAGACGAACGCGAGCCCGGAAACCAGGAGGTAGACGACGAGCACGGCGGCCGCCGTCGACATCGCGGTGCCGAGCCACTTGAACAGGACGCCTCGGCTCGCGTGCCGTTCGTGTTCCGGGCCGTACTCCGCGATGCCGTGGTGCATCTTCGTGACGGAAAGGAGGCTGACGATGAAGTTGATGACGAACACGATGACGAGCCCGCACGCGGAGGCCGTGATGATCGCAACGAAGGAGATCGCCTGGAACGGGTCCGACACGGAGATGAGGATCGCGACGAGGGCGATCGTGAGGGCGAACGCGCTGAACACGAGGTCGAGCACGAGATTGACCTTGTACGTCTTGATGCCCGCGAACGTCTCGGGCTTGATGATGACCTGCGGGAAGGAAGGCATTGGGACGGGCGTCGCGGGGAAGCCGGGCCCGGTCATCCGCGCGCGCAACCGGCTGCCATGGGATAAACGTATCCTCTCCGTCAGGATGAGACCGAACGCGTTCCGCCCTGGCGCGAGGGTGACGTTAAGTCTCCCCGCCGATTCCGGGCGGACGGTTCCGTGGCGCTCGCCCTCCTGCTCGACCTCGACGGCACGCTCCTCCAAACGATCGACGCGATCGTCGCGTCGATGAACGCGGCCCTCGCGGAGGTCCGCGAGCCGCCCCTCACGCCGGACGAGCTGCGGCCCCTCATCGGCATGCCCGTCGAGCGGCAGCTCGACCTCCTCCGCGGGATGCACGGCCCCGCGGTGAACGCGATCACGGACCGCTACTACGAACACTTCCTCGGGTTCGTCGAAGCGGGCCTCCCGCTCTACCCCGGCGTTTCGGAGACGCTCGCGGCGCTTGCGGACCGGCCGATCGGCACGATGACCACGCGCCGCCGACAGGGCGCCCGGCGCATGCTCGAGGTGGCCGGCATCGACGGCTACTTCCGCGCGATCGTAGGCGGGGACGACGTCGAGCGACCGAAACCGGCTCCGGACCTGCCGCGGCACGCGGCGAAGGCCCTTCGTGTGCGACCGCAGGACTGCGTCGTCGTCGGGGACGCGGCGGTCGACATCCTGGCGGGCCGCGCGGCGCGCACGTGGACGATCGCCGCGACGTACGGCTACGGCGACCCCCGGGCGCTCCGGGAGGCAAAGCCCCATACGGAGATCGCCCGCTTCACGGATCTGCCGAAGGCTCTTGATGAACTCGAGGCGCACCGTGGCGCGCGTCCGGAGGCTCCGTAGCCTCCTTTCGCGAAGGTTATAACCGCGCCCTTCCCATCCCGCCGGCGTGGCGGAGCTCGAGGTCCACGACAAGCGCATGTCCGTCGCGGAGGCGGTCCGCCGGTTCATCCCGGATGGGTGTCGCCTCCGCTCATGCGGGATCGGGCTCCGCAAGCCCATGGCCTTCGTGTACGAGATCATGCGGCAGAGGAGGCGCGACCTCACGTTCCTCCAGAGCGGGATGACGGAGGACGCGGACCTCCTGGTCGGCGCGGGCTGCGTCGCGCGGATCGAGGGCTCGTACCTCGGCCTCGAGGCCTTCGGCCTCGCCCACTGCTACCGACGCGCCGTCGAGCGCGGCGTCCCGCGCCGGATCGAGATCGAGGAGTACAGCAACTTCGGGATGACGATGCGGTTCATGGCGGCGGCGATGGGCCTCCCGTTCATGCCGATCCGCTCCCAGCTCGGTTCGGATCTCCTGCGCGTCGAGTCGTTCGTCCATCCGAAGGCGGCCGTCCTCGAGGACCCGTTCGGGAGCGGCGGGAAGGTCGCGCTGCTTCCCGCGTGCTCCGTCGACGTGGCCCTCCTGCACGCGCAGCGTTGCGACGAGGAGGGGAACGTCCAGGTGTGGGGCCAGCTCGGGGACGACGTGTGGGGCGCGACGGCCGGGAGGCGGATCGTCGTGGGTGTCGAGGGGGTCGTCCCGACGAAGGTCGTCCGACGCGATCCGAACCGGACGATCGTTCCGGGCTTTCGCGTCGACGCGATCGTGGCCGCCCCGTTCGGCGCCCACCCGTACCAGGTCCAGGGATGCTACGACGCGGACGCGGCCTTCCGCGGGGACTACGCGGCGCGTAGTGCGAACCTCGACGGCTGGACGGCGTGGGCGGACGAGTGGGTGTACGGCGTGGAGGACCACGCCGGGTACCTGCGGAAGCTCGGCGAGGCACGGCTCGACGGGCTCCGCGCGAAGCGCCTGCTGAGTGGGCAGGTGAACTATGGCTACTGACACGACGGTCCCGGGGTCCGGAGGCTACACGCGCCCGGAGCTCATGGCGATCTGCGCGGCACGGGAGATCCGCGACGGAGAGATCGCGTTCATCGGCACGGGCCTCCCGATGCTCGGCGGGATGCTCGCGAAGCACACCCACGCGCCCCGGTGCGTAATGGTCTTCGAGTCCGGCGTCGTGGACGCACGGCCGACGCGCACGCCGCTTTCGATCGGCGACGCGTGTCTCGTCCCCGGGAGCGCGATGCTCGGCGGCCTCACGGAGGTGTTCGGCTTTATCCTTCAGCCGGGACACGTGGACGTCGGTTTCATCGGGGCCGCCCAGATCGACCGGTTCGGGAACCTGAACACGACCGTGATCGGCGACTACGCACGCCCGAAGGTCCGGCTGCCCGGATCGGGCGGCGGGAACGACATCGGGAGCCTCGCGAAGCGGACCGTCGTGATGCTCAAGCAGGACGCGCGGAAGTTCGTCGAGCGACTCGACTACGTGACGACGCCGGGCTACCTGGACGGCCCGGGCGGTCGAGAGCGGGCGGGCCTCCCGAGGGGCGGGCCGACGGCCGTGATCACGGACCTCGGGGTGTACCGCTTCGACCACGAGACGAAGGAGATGGTCCTCGAGTCGTGCCATCCCGGGGTGACGCCGGAGGACGTGCGCGCGAACGTCTCGTGGGACCTGCGGTTCGCGTCGAGCGTCCGCACGACGAGAGCGCCCTCGAGGCGCGAGCTCCGCGTCCTTCGGACGAAGTGCGACCCGGACGGGATCTTCCTGGGAGGCTGACGCCCGTGCCCGGGGCCGCGCGGCGTGCGCGGACGAAGGTCGCGGCGACGCCCCGAAGGCGCGCGCCCCCGAAGCGGGGGGCGACCGCATCGGCGCGCACGCTGAGCGGGCTCCCGATCGATCTCGTCGTCCGACCACGGCACGATCGGGTCGCGCGATACGCCGGGAGCCTCGGCCTCCCCGGCGAATCCCC
>JBQTHW010000244.1:0-3152 GCA_052389495.1 Methanobacteriota archaeon
CGCTGTTCGCCCGCGCGATGCGGCGACCCGACTTCTTGTCCTTCACCTCGTAGCTCAGGGAGAACGACGTGTTGCCGATCCTCGAGGGCCACACGGACACCTGGATCTCGTCGCCCCATTCCGCCGGGGTGTCGTAGTCGATGTCGACGTGGGCGAGGATGAAGTCGATCTCCTCGAGGGAGCGCTTGTTCGCGTACTTCAGGTAGAAGTGCGTGCGAGCGAGCTCCATGTACGACAGGAAGACGGCGTTGTTCACGTGACCCATCCCGTCGATGTCCCGGAAGCGCATCTGGACGTCGAGCGTGAAGCGCGTCATCCTTCGGCGGGAAGGGCGCGAGGTCCATAAACATGGCGCAACGCCGCGGCGTGCGTTGCGGGACTCTGGCGCGCGCCTAGGCTGCCTTCTTGTGTTGCTCCTTCCCGGTGATCGCATGGAACAGTGCCGAGGCGCCGCCCGCCAGGGTTGCGCCCAGAATCGCAGTCTCCAGGAGGCCCCGGCCGTACGTCAGCGCGAGCCAAGCCATGCCCGCGAAGATGGACAGCAACAAGGCCGCCAGGAGACCGTAGCCGAGCCGGCGCGCGGGCGAGATCCGCACCCACTCCATCGGGCGGGAGGCCCGCGGCGTCCTCATGCCTTCCTCCGGAGCAGGCGCGTGAACTCCTCCGACATCTCCAGTCGCGTGCGTCTCCCTGGGTCACCCGGGAGCGCGGGCGTCGCCGGGAGGCTCGTCTCCGCCAAATCCCGGTAGATCCTCCATGAGAGATCGATCCGACGGCGGAGAGTCTCGTCGATGGGGCGAAGGACCTTCGCCGGCACGCCCACGATCACGGACTCCTCGGGGAACTCGGCCCCCTCCGGGACCACGGCCCCGCTCGCCACGACGGATCGTCGACCGATGGACGCCCCGCTGTTGACCGTCGCGTTCATCCCGATGAGGCATTCGTCCTCGACGACGCAGCCGTGGACGAGCGCCGCGTGGCCCACGGTGACCCGCCTTCCGATCCGCGCAGGCAGGCCACGGTCCACGTGGACGACGACGTGGTCCTGGACGTTCGAATCCTCCCCCACCTCGACCGCATCGAAGTCGCCTCGGAGGACGGCCCCGTGCCAGATGCTCGCCCCCTCCTTGACAGCGACGTCTCCCACGAGGACCGCGGTCGGCGCGACGTAGATCATCGCGCGGGCATGTCACGCGGCGCACTCAAGTCTTTCGGGCTACGGGTCTCGGACATCACCGCGAGGATCACGACGCCCGACGCCGCGGTGAGGGCCCCGGTGAAGATCATCGCCGCATCGAGGCCTGCGATGTCCGCGGCGACCCCCACGATGATCGCGCCCACGGCGAAGCCAAGATCCCTCCAGAAGCGGTACACGCCCACCGTGGCCCCGCGCGCCTCCGGACGGGCGACGTCTCCGACGGCGGAGAGGAACGTCGGGTAGACCATCGCGGTCCCGAGCCCGAGGAGGATCGAGGCGGCCGTCCACGCAGCGAGGCCGCTCGCGACCACGAACAGGACGAACGCGGCCGCCTGGACCCACATCCCCGCGACGAGCAGAAGCTTGCGTCCGAGGCGGTCGCTCGCGGGCCCCGTGACCACTTGGAGGATTCCCCACGTCAAGGGGTACAATCCGGCGACGAGGCCAACCTGCTCCGTCGGGATATTCCGGCCCGGCGCGACAAGGAACAGGGGGAGGAGCCCCCACGCGATCCCGTCGTTGAGGTTGTTCACGAGGCCTCCCTGGGAGCACGCGAACAGGTTCCGGTCGCGCCAGGATGCGTGCGCGAACGTCTCCCGGAAGGACGTCGCCCGGGCCTCGGTGGATCCCGCCTCGAGGTCCGCATACGGCTTCGTCTCCCTCACCCAGACGACGGAGAGGACCAATCCACCCGCCACCGCCACGATCCCGACGACAAAGGGTGCGGGTCCTCCCGGGTAGGCCGCCGCGAGGTAGCCCGTCAGGAAGGCCGTCGCGCCGACCGCCGCATAGCCGGCGAATTCGTTCAGGCCCATCGCGAGCCCGCGGCGCGAAGGGCCCACGAGGTCGATCTTGCTCAAGACGGTCATGGACCAGCAGAGGCCCTGGTTCACCCCCAGGAAGGCGTTCGCGAGGACGACAATCCACCAGTGAGGCGGGGGGGCGAGCATGAGGAGGAACGGCACGGGGACGCCCACCGCCCAGCCGAGCAGGAGGACCCGCCGCCGGCCGCGCACGTCCGCGAGGCGTCCCGCCGCGGCGTTCGAGAGGGCCTTCACGATCCCGAAGGACACGAGGAACGACAGGATCGCGGCCTGGGACGTCAGGCCGAACACGTCGCGTCCGAGGAGCGGCACGACCGTCCGCTCCATGCCCCCCATCGCGCCGACGAACGCGTTCACCAGGACGAGCAGGGCGAACTGCCTTGCGTTCGCACGGAGGCCGAGCACGAGCGGCGCGGCCACGGGCTCAGGCCCCGCTCCCTCGCACGACCTCGAGCCTGGCGTCCCGCCACGCTGCGAAACCGCCCTCGAGCAGGGCGAGACTCCGGAAGCCTCGGCGAGCGAGGACCGACACACCCGCCGCGGAGCGGTTCCAGTGCGCGCAGTGAACGACGACAGTCCGGTCCCTCGGGAGGTCGAGCGACACGGTCGCAAGGTCTCCATTCTCCACGTGGAGCGCTCCCGGAATGTGGCCGTCCGCCCACTCGTCGTCGCGGCGGACATCGAGGACCGACAGGGCGTCGCCCGACGCAAGCCGTCTCCGGAGATCCGCGGGCGACCAGGGGCGTGCGCTCGACGGGAAGGCCCGCGGCCTTCCATGCGGGGATGCCGCCCTTCAGGTACCCGCGGAGGTCGTCGAACCCGATCCGCATGAGCTGGCGTGTGGCCTCCTCGAGGTCCTGCGGCCCGCGCGCGACGAGGACGAGCGGGGCGCCGTACGGAATGAGCCACCCGGCCCATGTGAAGAGGGGCGCTTCGAGCGGAATCCCGTACGAGGTCGGGATGTGCTCCCGGAGGAACTCCTGCGCGTGGCGGACGTCGAGGACCGCGCCGACCTGCTTGTTCCAGGCGTCGACCTCCTCCGGAGGCCGCGGTTTTGGTGTAGGCAGCCCTCGAAGGACCTTCGGGCCCCGGCGATTGTTTGGACGCTACTCGCGGAAGTACGCCGGATA
>JBQTHW010000245.1:0-3278 GCA_052389495.1 Methanobacteriota archaeon
GGACGCCCGTTCGTGGCGTGCGAGATCCTCGATCGAGACGAAGAACGCGGGCATGTCCGCCTCCGTGCGGAGGGCGTCGAGGAGCCGCGCGGTGGCGGGCCGCGTCCAGTCCGTGGGTTCGAGCCTACGGACGAAGGACGGCTCGCACATCGGGCCGAGCCAGAGCGGGCCCGCGGCACCCGGCTCGACGGCCGCAGCGGCCCTCGGAACGCCGATCGCGTCCCGCCGGACGTAGCCGATCGTCGCGGACGCGGGCGGACGGGCCGGTTCCAGCATGAGGAGAACCCGGAGGAAGTGCTCCGCGGAGAACGCGAGCAGCGGTCGGACGCGCCTCCCGGAGGCCGCGGCGATCCGCTCCGCGTAGGCGAGGAGGATGCGGAGGCCGACCTCGCGGCCCTGGGGACCTCGTAGGGAGCGCGCGCCGTACCTCCCGAGGCACGTGTCCGGATACGTGCCCGCAAGCGTCGCCGTATCCGTCGCCGTGATACCGAGCCCGCACGGCGCGGCTGCGCCGTGACTCGCGGCCTCGAGGAACGGAGCGGGCGTCCCGAAGGGGTCGATGTCGACGAACTCGAAGGGCCCCGTGCCCACCGCCTCGTCGAAGGGGGCGTGGAGAACCGAACCGACGAGTCCGTTGAGCTCGAGGTTCTCCTGGATCAGGCCGCAGGCGCGCGGCGAGACGTCGGAGAAGCGGACCTCATGGACGCCCGCCTCGAGGCGCATGCGGATCCCCCAGACCCCCGTGCTCGCGAATCCGTCGAGGGCTCGTCGCACGGGGACGGGGAACCGGAGGAGCGCGACCGCGCTCACGTCACGGTTCACGGTCATCGACGCGTTGTAGAACGGCCAGGGACCCCTCGATCCCGGCCCTCGCCGTCCGTGGTCCGGTGGCACGCGGAGGCGCGCGGCGCCCTCGCGGACCTCGACGATGTCGTAGTCGCGCGCCATGCCCCATGGGAACGGGGGCGCGCCTCATACGGGCTTCGGCCGCCCTACAGGACCTCGCCCTTCATCAGCTTCAGGATCTTGTAGGGCAGCAGGTTGCGGTTCACCTGGGTGACCTCGAGGATGCGAACGTCGTCGCGGCGGCGGATGTCCTGGAGGAGCGGGTTGCGGGACTTCTTGTGAAGCGTCAGGATGAGCGGCTTGTCCACATCCAGGGCGTCCTTCACCGCCTGCACGAAGTTCGGCGACTCGACCTCCATCTTGCCGACCTCGTCGATCACGATCACGTCCGCGTTCGCCGTCGCGCCCCGCAGCGCGTTGACGCCGACCTCCTCGAGCGCGCTGATGTCGACCCCGTAGCGGCCGACCATGGTCTTCGACTCGATCTCCCGCGACGCGAACACGCGCTTCTCCTTCGTCGCCCAGTCCATCACGTAGAAGCCCTCGCGGCGGTTCCGCTTCACGATCGGCTCCGTGATCATGCCGCCGACCTTCAGCCCGTCGGCCTCGAGCATCTCGATGACCTTCAGCAGCGCGTACGTCTTCCCGGCGCCGGGCAGGCCCGTGATCCCGATCTTCAGGGCCGCTCCCAAGTCCCCACGTCCGGCCTACCTGTATAGGCGTCGCGCTATAAAAATCCCGTGACGTGATTCGCCGCATCGTTCACGGAGCGCGCACGCGCGGCATGGCGGGCGGCGTCCACTGATCCTTCCGGCGCACCTTGCGCACCATGAGCGTCGGGACGTCCGTCCGGCGGGCGATCTGGTCCTGCATCGGGCCGAACGCGAACTGCGTGAGCCTCCACTCGGACGAGGCGCCGAGGACGAGGACGTCGTGCGACGCCGCCTCCGCCACGACCGCGTCGACGATGTTCCGGACCTTGACGAACGTCTCCTCGAAGGCCACGCCGTGCGTGCGGCACATCTCGGCGAGCCGCGCGCTGTACGCCTTCTCCTTCTCGAGCTCTCGGTCCGTCTGGACGGCGCTGAGGATCGTCACCTTCGCGCGGTGCTGCTTCGCGAGGAGGATCGCGTAGCTCGTCGCGTACGACACGTGCCACTCCGGCGCGTTCATGACGAGCACGCGCTCGAGGCGGTCCTTCAGCCCCGCGGACTTGAACACGACGACGTCGCAGGGAGCCTCCTGGACGAATCGGTCCACGTTCGAACCGAGGATCCGGCCCTTCCGCCACCCGCCCTTCCATCCGAGGACAAGCAGGTCCGTCCCGTCTTCCTTGATGTTCTCCAGGATCGCCTCGAAGACGCGGTGGCTCACCTCGACACGCGCCCGCGCCGTCACGCCGAGGTCTTCGGCCCGGCGGCGAAGCCTCCCCAGGCTCCACCGCACCTCGCCGACGTACAGGCGATCGATCGCGTCGATCGGCAGCGTCTCGGGCACCTCGATGATGTGGAGGAGCGTCAGCTCCGCGTCCTCGACCTTCGCGACGAGCGCGGCGAAATCGACAATCTCCGTGCGCTCGAAGTCCTCGATCGGGACGAGGATCTGGTACCGCTCCCGGGGCGCCGGCAGGATCGACTCGACCATCCGCGTGACGCCGGCCACGACCTCCTTCCGTTCGTACAGGCCGTGGACGAGGAACCCGAGTCCGATCCACCCAAGGGCGATGAGCCACGCGACGGGTGCGATCTGCCACAGGCTGATCGCGATCACGAACTTCGTCGCGATCCCGGCGATCGGGATGATCGGGAACAAGGGCATCCGGTAGTACCGCTTCACGTCGGGCATCGTCCGGCGCAGGACGATCGCCGCCCAGTTCACCATCAGGAACAGGAGGAGGAACATCACGTCCGCGCTCGCGGCGATCGTATTGATGTCGAGCGTGAGCGTCATCCCGACGATGATCACGCCGCTCACGGCGATCGACACGTGGGGGGTGCGCTTCGTCGGGTGGAGGTGGCCGAGAGACTTCGGCAGGGTTCCGTCCCGGCCCATCGCGAACGAGACGCGGCTCGAGGAGAAGATGAGGGAGTTCGTCGCGGCGAGGGCCCCGAGGACGATTCCCAGGACGACGATGTAGAGCCCGTACGGCATGACCGCCGCGGCGATCTCCGCGATCGAGTTGTTGTTCCCGACGGCTCCCGTGGGGGTCTGGACGAGGAGGCAGGCGTCCGTAGGGTTCGTTGCGACGCAACTCCCCGCGACGCCGATCGACGTGAGCGCGACGAGGATGAAGATCGTCGTGGAAAGCCCGATCACGAGGAAGCTCGCGCGGGGGATGTTCTTCTCGGGTTCGCGGCATTCCTCCCCTGTCTGCGCGATGATCTCGTAGCCCTCGAACACGATGAACGTGAAGCCCATCGCCCCCAGAAGGG
>JBQTHW010000246.1:0-17270 GCA_052389495.1 Methanobacteriota archaeon
AAGATCGCCCAGATCGCGGCGAACTGCGCGAGGGGGTCCGCCGTGGCGACCGCGGCGAAGGCGACCACCCCGAGGTATGCGACGTTCGCGAGCCACGCGAGGCCCTTCGTCGGTCGCACGGCGACGAGCGCGAGGAGTACGGCCGGGAACACGACGAGGGCGAGCTCGCCGCGCGCCATGAGAAACGGGAGGGGGAACGCGAGGGTCCCGAGGACCCCCGCGAACGCGAGCGGGTGAGCGCGATCCCGGAGGAGAACCTCGGAGACCGTGAACGCGGCGGTCAGCGTGACGAACGTCGAGGCGATCGTGAGGTCATCGATCCCGCCCCGGCGCGCGATCGGGACGCTGTTCGCGATCAGGACGCCGTACGTGAGCACGAGGCCGGAGACCCACGTCGCGAGGCGGTGCCCCGCGGGCGCGGGGAACAGCCGCTCGAGCCGGACGAGGGCGACGAACGCGGCCGTGACGCCCCCCACGACGAGGACCGGGACGTACCCGTACGGCGCGAGGAGGACGAACGCGCCGAGTGCGACGGCGTCGAACGCGAACGTGAGGACGATGCCTGTGACCTCGCTCCTCTGGGCGTACGCCAGGGCGAGGGCTCCGACGCTGCCGGCGGACAGGAGGATCGCGTACTCCGGGGCGTCGAGGACCGCGATCGTGCGGAGCCACGTCAGCCAGCCGAGGTAGAACACGCCGACCTCGACGGAGAGGAACGGCGAGCGGTACCGGAGCGCCGCGGCCGCGTGGGCGACGAGGACCGCGCCCAGCAGGACGTCCCACGGGAAGGCCGGGAGGTGGAAGAAGAAGCCGCCACCCCACACCCCGATGTACGCGATCCCGAACGCGCCCGCCTCGAGGCCCTTCGCGTAGTCGCGGAGGCCCTTCCGTGCGAAGACGTACTCGCCGAGGAGGCCCAGGCCGACCGCGACGACGAAGTCGACGGAGACGATCTGCTCCGCCGTGAGCCGAGGCAGGACGATCACGAGCAGGAAAACGAAGGCGATGCCGAGGACGAGGATGCCGATCCGCTGGAACCACTTCTCCCCGAGCTCCTGCTCAAGCCGGGAGACCCCGGTCGGCGGCGCCCGGACGGCGGCCGGCACCGGCGGAGGCGCCCCGGGGACGGGCGGCGTGGGCATCGGGACGGCCGCCGTCCCCAACGTGGGCGCAGCGGGAGCCGCTGGCGGCGGTGCGGTCATCGGGACGACGGGCGGCGGAGGAACAGGGACGACAGGTCCCACGCCGGTGCGTTCGCCAAGCCTCCGCAAGTGTTCCTCGGCCGCCGCTTGGCGCACCTCGAGCTGCCACACACGCGCGACGACGCTCTGAAGGATCGCATCCACGGGCATCGGCGTCGGCCCAAGGGGCTTGCCACGGGCGGGCAGGACGGCTCCGAGAAGGACGAGGATGATCCCGACCACGATGAACGAGGATCCGAAGGGGTAGAAGAACAGGAACCCCACGGGGATGAGGAGGACGCCGGGGATCAGCAGCTCGGGCCGCATCCGACCAGCGGACCGACATGGGCGGCGCGAGTAAAGAAGGTCCCGTTTCGGTTCGCCTGCCGCCGAAGCGGCACGAAAGGCATAAGTCCGCCCACGAACCTGCGCGGGGACGGGTGGAGCGATGGAGCTGCTCAAGGGCGTGCACGTGATCGACACGTACGCGACGACGACCCTCCTCGTGGACGACCGCCTCGTCCTCGTAGACACGGCGACCCAGGACGACGTCGCCGGCGTCGTCAAGTACCTGGACAAGCTGAGGCTCGCGCCGAAGGACCTCGCGACGATCTTCATCACGCACACGCACCCCGACCACGTCGGAGGCCTCGCGACGATCAAGCGGGATTCTCCGGCGAAGGTCGCGGCGCACCGGATCGAGGCGGAGTACATCGCCCGGAAGCGGACGTACGACGGCCCGCCCGGCGCGGGCGCCCAGCGCCATCCGGGGACGGCCGTCGACGTGCTCCTCGAGGACGGTCAATCGTACGATGGGCTTCGGGCCATCTTCCTCCCCGGCCACACGCGCGGGAGCATCGGGCTCCTCGACGAGTCGCGATCCCTGCTCGTGGCGGGCGACTCGATCAACAACGAGGCGGGCCTCCGCCCGATGGATGACCGGTACAACGTCGACCCGAGGCAGCACCGCGATTCGATCAAGAAGATCGCCCGGCTCCACTTCGAGAACCTGATCGTGGGCCACGGCACGCCGATCGTCGGCGGTGCGAGCGCGAAGGTCGCGGAGCTCGCGACGAGGCTCTAGGTCATGCCGGGGGCCGGGGGGCCCATGGAGCCCCTCCGGAGGGAGCCCTCCCTCCTCCAATCGATTCGACGGCAGACGGACCGGCACCGTGCCGGCCACGGTCCCGCGTGCGACGCGTTCCCGAGTGCGCCGTGGACGGTGGCCCTCGTGACGACGCTCGCCCGTATCGCGCCCCGAGGGCGCGCGCTCGAGATCGGCTGCGGCCTCGGGCTCACGGCGATCGCCCTTGCGTGGGGGATGCCGACGGGGCGCATCGAGACGATCGAGCGGAATCCGCGCCACGCGGACATCGCACGTCGGAACCTCGCACGCGCCCGGGTCGGCGGACGCGTACGGGTCGTCGAGGGGCGCGCGGAGGACGTGCTCCCCCGGCTCCGCAGGCCGTACGACGTCGTCCTGGAGGACGCCGCGTACGCCGTCACGCCGTCGTACTACGACGACCTCGTGCGCCTCACGCGGCGGGGCGGGCTTCTCCTTTGGGAGAACTGGTTCCCCCTCGGTCCTGACCACCCGTACGTGACGGAGACGGAGGTCCGCGCCACGACGCGGTGGGCGCGACGGGCGATGGATGACCCGAGGCTGTCCACGGCGATCGTCCACGGGTTCGGAATTAGCGTGCGCCGTTGAACGACGCGGCTTCGCGCGGGCCTCGGTGGCGAGGGAGAAAAAGGGTGAGGAGGCCCGGGACGGCCTCCTGCCCAAGTGACCTCACTTGACGATCGTCTTCGCCTTCTCGACGTTGTCGACGGCCAAGGCGAGCTCGGCCTTCGTGCCCGACGTGGACAGGAGGGTGACCGCCTTGATGTTGACCTTCGCCGCCCCGAGGGTCTTCGCGACCTGCGCGAGGGCGCCCGGCCTGTCGTCGACCCTCGCGACGAGCGCCTCGTCCTCCGAGAAGGAGAACTTCTGGGTCCTCAGGACGTCGCGGGTCTTCGCCTCGTCCGACGTGATCACGTTCACAATCCCCTTGCCACCGAGGGTCGTCGCGGACGTCGCACGGAGGTTGATGCCCTTCTCGCCCAGGGCCCCCGTGAGCTTCGCGAGCTCCCCCGGCTTGTCGTCCAGCGTAACGCTGAAGATCTTCGTCATCGGGTTCGCCGGACGCTCGAACAGGTCGCCCCTATTCAATGGGTCTTGCAGCGTCTATGCGTCCAGGAATAAGGAGTATTCCTACGAGCCCGCCCGACCGGAGACCCGGAAGACGATCTTCCCGAACTGCGTCCCCTCCTCGAGAGCCTCGTGACCCGCGCGCACGTTCGCCGCCGTCAGCGGCTCGACGCGGTCGATCGCGGGCCGCACGCGTCCGGAGACGACGAGGCGGCTCACGGCCGCGAACTCGCGCGGTCCGCCCATCGTCGACCCGAGGATCTCGATCTGCCGCCAGTACACGTCGCCGATGTCGACCGGGAACTGCCCTCCCGTCGACGCGCCGGCCGTCACGATGCGCCCTCCCTTCCGGAGGGCCTGGACGGACGTGGGGAACGTCGCCTCCCCGACGTTCTCGACGACGAGGTCCGCCCCGCGGCCGCGGGTCGCCTCCCGGACCCTTGCGAGGACGTCCTCCCGCGAGTAGTCGATCACCACGTGGGCGCCCTGGCGCCTCGCCTTCGCCGCCTTGTCGGCCCCACGCGTCGTCGCGAGGACCCGCGCACCCAGGGCCCGCGCGATCGCGATGGCGATCGACGAGAGGCCGCCGCCCGCGCCGTGGACGAGGACCGTGTCCCCGCGGCGGAGTCCCCCTTTCGACACGAGCATGCGGTAGGCGGTCAGGGCCGTGAGCGGGTACGCCGCCGCGACCTCGTCCGGGAGCGACCGGGGCACGCGGACGAAGTTCCTCGCGGGCGCCACGACGTACTCGGCGAGGCCTCCGTTCGTCTCGCTCCCGATGATCCCGAACGTCGCGCAGAGCGACTCCTCGCCGCGGCGGCACGCCGCGCACCGGCCGCACCACAGGCTCGGGTTCAGGACCCCCCGGACGCCGGGCCGAAGGGCCACGCCGCGGCCGACCGCGTCGACCGTGCCGACGACGTCGGAGCCGGCGACGTGGGGCATCGGGATCTCGGAGCGCTCCATCCGCTCCCAGACGTCGAAGTGGTTCAGCGCGCTCGCGAGGACCCGGAGGCGGACCTCGCCACGTCCCGGTTCGGGCGTCGGCAGCTCGCCCTCCTCGAGGACCGCGGGGCCGCCGAAGTCCCGGAAGAACACGGCGAACATGACGCCGCGGGGCAACGCGCGTGCGCCTCTTGTCCGTGCCGGTCGGCCCACGCCGGCGTCGGGAGGTCGTCCGCGCGGTACGGAACCTGCACGCCTCGCGATGGCGGAATATGCCGACATATACAGCATGAACGGCGCCGGCATGTGTGCTCGGTCGTCTACCAGGCGCAATTCGGAGGAAGGGTAGGCGATGAACGCTCGAACGTGGAAAGCGCTGGCCATCGGCGTCGCGGTCGCCTTGGTCGCGCTCGTGGGTCCGACCGCGTGGGGCCTCGTGCGCTCCGGGCCGCCGGGCATCCTGCGGGCGTACTACATCGCGGCGGACGAGGTCGAATGGAACTACGCGCCCCTCGGTTACAACGCGATCTCCGGGGAGGCGTTCGGCGACATGGAGAACGTGTTCGTCGAGAACGGGCCGTACCGTGTCGGCAGCACGTACCTGAAGGCGCTGTACCGGGAGTACACGGACGCGACGTTCACGACGCGCAAGTCGGCGCCCGCGGCGTGGGAGCATCTCGGGAGCCTCGGGCCCGTGATCCGGGCGTCGGTCGGCGACACGATCCAGGTCGTGTTCAAGAACAACGCGCGGTTCGATTTCAGCGTCCATCCGC
The DNA here is from genome assembly GCA_052389495.1 of Methanobacteriota archaeon. Taxonomy (GTDB): domain Archaea; phylum Thermoplasmatota; class Thermoplasmata; order RBG-16-68-12; family RBG-16-68-12; genus RBG-16-68-12. Next base: position 5,091 of record JBQTHW010000246.1, read on the forward strand.
ACGGCGTGTTCTACGACAAGAACTCGGAGGGCGCGCCCTACGCCGACGGGACGGACATCAAGGGCGACGACATCGTGCCGCCGGGCGGCACGCACACGTACACGTGGCCCGTCCCGGAGCGCGCGGGGCCGGGGCCGATGGACGGAAGCTCCGCGTTCTGGATGTACCACTCCCACGTGGACGAGCCGGGCGACACGAACGCGGGCCTGATCGGACCGATCGTGATCACGAAGCGGAACATGGCGCGCGCGGACGCGACGCCGTCCGACATCTCGAAGGAGTTCGTGAACCTGTTCACGATCTTCGACGAGAACCGCAGCCCGTACGTCGAGCACAACATCGAGGCGTACATCCTCGAGACGTGGTGGCCCGACCTCCTCCTCCCGGGGCGGGAGGACGACAAGGAGGCGTTCATCGAGGCCCTCCTCGAGGACGAGGACTTCTACGAGAGCAACCTGATGCACTCGATCAACGGCTACGTGTACGGGAACCTGCCGGGGCTCCGCATGGGCCTGTTCGAGACGACGCGCTGGTACCTGCTCGGCATGGGCACGGAGGTCGACCTGCACACGCCGCACTGGCACGGCCAGACCCTCGTCTCGATGGGCATGCGGGTCGACGTCCTCGAGCTCCTTCCGGGGAGCATGAAGGTCGCGGACATGACGCCCGACAACCCGGGGATCTGGCTGTACCACTGCCACGTGAACGACCACATCGACGCGGGGATGATCGCCCTGTTCGAGGTGCGGTGACGGCCTCCGCAGGCTCGCGACGTGCGTCGGGCACGCGTCCGTAACGGATCGGCGCCTACCCCAGGGAATCGAGCGCCATCCACCGGGTGAGGACCCAGTCCATCGCCCGCCGCGGCGTGATCTGGGCGAACGCCGTCGCGACGCTGTCGACCGCGCGCACGCGGTAGCGGGACCGGGGCCGCCGGGACGTCAGGGCGCGCCGGATCACGCGGGCGACGCGCTCGGGCGTCGCGCCGCCGGACGTCTCGAAGCCGCCGTCGACGTACGCGCGGTACACGGGCCGGTACACGCTGTCCGACGTCAGGATGTCGTGGCTCGCGGCGAGCGCGTTCCGCTGGAATTCCGTGACGACCGGGCCGGGCTCGACGAGGCTCACCCCCACGCCGAACGGCCTCGCCTCGACGCGCAGCGCGTCCGTGAGCGCCTCGAGGGCGAACTTCGAGCCGCAGTAGGCGCCCATCATCGGCGTGCTCACCCGCCCGGCGAGCGAGCTCACGTTCACGATCCGTCCCGCGCGGCGGGCGCGCATCGACGGGAGGACCTCGCGGCACAGGTGCATCGCCCCGAACACGTTGACCTCGAACTGACGGCGGAGGCGGTCCCGCGAGACGTCCTCCGTCGCTCCGACGAGGCAGTAGCCCGCGTTGTTCACGAGTGCGTCGACGCGCCCCGCGCGGTCGAGGACCTCGCGGACGGTGCGCGAGACGGCGGCCTCGTCACCGACATCGAGGCGCACCACGTCGAACGGGCCTTCCTCACGGATCGCCGCCTCGGCGTCGGCCGTGCGGACCGTCGCGACGACGCGGTACCCGGACGACGCGAGGAGGCGCGCGGTCGCGCGCCCGATTCCCGTGGAGGCGCCCGTGACGAGGGCGACGGGCCGGTCGGTGGGGGTCATGGGGTTCCCACGGCGTTCCCCCGCAAAAAGGATTGACCCACATGCGCCTGGTTCCCGAATTGACAACGGGACGGTGAGCTTTAAGAGGGATGCGCGAAAATATGTGCGACGCAACCTCTCCGAGGTCCGCCTGGAGGCTTCCCCCGTTGCGTTCCGGCTTCTCCGCGACCTCCGCGCCACGCCGAGGGCTCGCCCTCGTCCTCGCCCTCGCGTTCCTCGCCGCGGCGGTCTTCGCCGCGCCCGCCGTCGCGGCGGGCCGGACGTCCGGGGTGATCTCCGACTTCCCCGTCCGCGCGTCCCTGCTACCCAACGACCCGCTCTTCATCGACCAGTGGGGCCTGCGGAGCGTCCAGGCGGACGACGCGTGGGACGTGATGCTGGGCAACCGGAGCGTCGTCGTCGCCGTCGTCGACACGGGCGTGTGGTGGACCCACGGCGACATCCGCGGGAACATGTGGTCCAACACGGACGGCACGCACGGCTACGACTTCATCGACGGGGACACGAACCCGATGGACGAGGACGCCGCGGGCGGGACGTTCCACGGGACCGGCGTGGCGGGCGTGATCGCCGCGCTGACGAACAACGGGAACGACATCGCCGGCGCGGCCCAGGTGAGCGTCATGGCGCTCCGCGCCCTCGGGGCGAACGGCGAAGGGTCGTCCTTCAACACGTCCCAGGCGATCCGTTGGGCCGCGGACCGCGGCGCGCGCGTGATCAATCTGTCCCTGGGCACGAACGGCACGTTCGGCGGCCCGACGGACCTCCAGCTCGCGATCGACTACGCCTGGCGGCGGGGCGCCCTGATCGTCGCCGCGGCGGGCAACTCCGGGGCGTCGAGCCTCGACTTCCCCGCCCGGCTGCCGAACGTCGTGTCCGTCGCGGCCCTCGACGAGAACGGCCGGAGGGCGAGCTACTCGAACTACGGGTCCGGGCTGGACATCTCCGCACCCGGCACGCGGATCCTCACCCTGACGTCGAACAACCAGATCCACTACCTCTCCGGGACGTCCCTCGCCGCGCCGTTCGTCACGGCGGCGGCCGCCCTCCTGCTCTCCCTCGAGCCCACCCTGACGAACTTCGATCTGTGGAACCTCCTGAACGACACGGCGGACCCCGTCGGGTCGGGCTACAACACGCAATACGGCTGGGGCGAGGTGAACTTCTGGAGCGCCATCAACGCGCTCGGGCGGCCCTTCATCTCCGTGAACAACTTCCCCACGCGCGTCGCGCGCAGCGCGGCGTTCGGGATCGGATGGACGATCCTCGGACCTGCCGGGCTGGCGGTCTCGGACACCCACGTCGAGTGGGGGACCGTGCCCGGGGTCCTCGGCAACGCGACGCCCGCGCAGACGGGCATGACGCGGGATTCGTACACCGCCCCGGGCCTGACGATCCCCGCCGGGTCCGATGTCGTGTACTTCAGGGTCGTCGCGACGGTGAACGGGACGACGTACGACTCCCAGGAGCTTTCCGTCGCCGTGTCAAACCTCCCCGAGTTCGTCCAGGCGCTGTACGACCTCCTCGCCTCGAACCTCCTCTACCTGGCGGTGTTCGTCCTCGCCCTCGCGGCGATCGTCGCCTTCCTGCCGCAGCGGCGCGCCCGCGCCCGGCGGCGGACGTACTACGCGCGCACGATGGCGCCCCGGACGTACCGCGCGGTCGCCCCGCCGTCCGAGCCCCCGCCTGCGAGGATCACAAGCCCGGCACACGAGGCCCCGATGATCGAAGTCGCGCCGGCCGCGCAACGGACCCCCGGGTACTATTCCCAGCCGCCCGCCGCGCCCGCGCAGCCTCTCCGGCCTGCACCGGCGGCGCCCGCGCACGCCGTGCCGACGAAGAAGCGCTGCCCGCAGTGCGGCACCGCCGTCAACGCGGACAACATGTTCTGCTTCTTCTGCGGAACCCCGTTCCGATGAACCCACTGTCGATCGAAGCCGCGCGTTTTCTGACGGCGCACAAGCCCTGCGTGGTCGTCAGGAGCGACTCGCGCATCAAAGGGGATCTACGAGTGGAGGTCGCGGAACTAGGCTGCGGATTAACGGCTTTCAGGCTAATTTTGTTATAATAGTATATTTATACGTCCATAATAAGTTACCCGTGCAGGAGGGAGGGGTCGAGATGACCCTTGGTCCCGGGATGCATAACGTACGCGTTTCTACTGCGAACGCCGTGGATTGGCAGTCGCCATTGGCAAGGTGGAATGCGCGCGTACATGCGCCAAAGGATCGCGCATCCATCGGCGGCTCTCGCCACGCAGTCCCGAGTTTTCTCTTGGCGTTGACGATACTAGTCGCCGCCCTCAGCGCAGTTCCGCAGGTTCGCGCGTTGACTTCATCCGGGAACACAGACGCCCTCGTGAACGCAGGCCAACTCGCGCGCGATGCAAGCTCCGCCATCCCGGCGATCGGGTTTGGCATGACATCCACGAATCCGGCCGATGCTCTCGAGGCGATTGCCCTGACATTCAGCGGTGCAGGGTTCACCCCAGGCGATGACAACGATTTGCGTCGGCTAGATGTCGACAGCCGCGTAAGCGGGGTGGCGCTCTATCGGGACACGGGCGCGAGCGATGACGCGTTGGATGCCAGCGATGTGGCCGTCACCATGGATGGAATCGGATGGGCGGGCAGCACGGTCGCAATAGACCTGACAGGCAACAACGAGCGACTGCCCTCTTCCGTCGTCGGCAGACACCACTGGATCATCGGGCTGCGAACCTCCGACGTGCCTGGCACGATCAACAACGGCGACCGAATCATCTCGACCGTGCCGTCGAACGGCATCGTGGCTACGAACCTCGATGCCGGCGGTTTCGTCTCGCAACCGACCGTGCCGGTGACGACCAACGCGATGACCGTCCGCCTAACGCGGACCGTGGACATGCTGAGGGGGACGGACCGATGGATCGGTCCCTCCTCCGCCCTCGTGACGTCGACGGCGGTCCTGGGACTCTCGATCGTCGACGGAGGCATCGCGACGAATCGGGGCATCCAGGATTCGACCCGGAATCTGATCCTCACGCTCGATGAGACGGGGGGCGCAGTGTCATCGATCGACTTCCGAACCCTGACGACTGACGGCACCACGAGCGGAATCGCGTTCTATCTCGACACAGGAGTGGTGAACGACGAGTGGGACGCCGGGGACGCGGCCGTCGTCCTTGCAAGCATTGCTCCCACGGTCTTCCCGCCCGGGGGCACGACCTTCACGGTGACCTTCGGGCCGCCCGGCCTCGACGTGCCTAATGTCAACAATGGCGCTCTCGACCTCTTCGTGGTGGTCCGAACGGCGAACATCGCCACCTTTGATTCCTTCAATCTCCGAATCAACCCGTACGACATGACCGTCGGTGGAGTCTTGGCCACGCAGGCCGGGACCGTGGACGCGGGTCTCCTGACGCCCCTTCCCCTCGGGGCGACCGTCGTCCCATCCTCCGACGTCATCGGCGATGCGACGCCCCCGAGGCTTCGCTCCCTTGCGTGGGCCGAGGCCAGCCCGTACCTCGCGGCGGTCGGGCCCGACCTGTACTTCAACAATCTCATGCCGACCCCCCAGTTTGGAGACGCCACCGGCCAAGCGCGGGACGACGAGTCGGGGCTTCTTCAGGCGTCCTTCTCGGCCGAGGCGAGCCTTGCCTCGAGCCCGGCCCCCATGGCCCTGGCCGGCGCGGGGGTGTGGAGGACTTGGTCCGGCTCGTACGGCTTCAGCAGCGTGAGCACGGATGCCTCGACCCCGGCGGTCGTCACCGTATCCGACCAAGTGGGCAATGCGATCTCGACAACGGCCCTCGGCTCCGACTTCGGGTACCGCTTCACGACCCAGTTCATCCTGATCTCGCCGAACCCGGGTTGGATCGTGCCCGGGACGCCGCCTTTCTGGCTGGATCCATCCGGGAAGCTATGGTTCAGCCCCTTGGTCCCGGGAACGATGACCCCGACACTCCAGGTCGACCTCGTGTCCCTCTTCGGAGGCGGGCTCGCGACCGCCTCAGCCTCCATGGAACCGTCCCTCGCGGGGGGACCGCGGCCGGCGCTCCAGACCTATCCGCCGGGGACAGACACCGCCACCTTTGCCGTCGAATTCGACGTGAATGCGGGAAGCACCGACGAGTCCAGCCCCGCCCGGATCGCTGTCTTTGACAACTCCGGAGCCTCTGCATCCACGGACTTCGCCTACGGCCTAGATGCCGAGCCGCCGACCATCTCAATCACGGCGCCAGCGCAGGGAAGCACGCTGAGCGGGACGTTCACGGTCCGGGCCCTTGTATCCGATGCCTTGACCCTGGTCGACGTCGTGGAAGTCGGAGTCGATCCCGGCGGCGCCTTCCAGCCGATGTTCTTCGACGGGGCAAGTTACTTCGTCCGGATCAGTTCCGCGCTGTTCCCCGACGGCAACCATCGAATCATCGTGCTCGCGGTCGACATCGTCGGCAACGAGCATGCGGTCGGCATCGACGTCGTGTTCCGGAACAGTGCCATCGATGCGACAGCACCCGCGGCGGCGTTTGTTACGCCCGTGCAGAACGCGATCCTTTCGGGGATCGTGGTGTTGCAGATCCTGGCGACCGACGATGTGGCCGTGGCGCGCGTAGACGTTCGTATCGGGGCGGCACCCTTTGTTTCGGCTACGTTCAATCCCGGGACGGGTCGTTACGAATACAGTTGGCAGACGACCTCCGTGCCCGACGGGCCCTATCGACTCGACGCGATCGCCGTGGATACCTTCGGAAATCAAGGTGCCGCGACCCCTCTCGACGTGAAGGTAGACAACACGGATCCCCGTGCAAGCCTATCGACGCCGATCGCGGGTCAACGGATTGACGGACTATTCGTCTTTCGCGTCTTCGCAAGCGATGCCGTTGGAATTGAGCGCGTCACGCTGGAAGTCTTCGGCTCGACGGTATCGATAGCGTTCAACAGCGCAAGCGGATACTACGAATATGCTGTCGACACCAGGTCAATCCCGGACGGCGGGTACACGGCGAGGGCGACGGTGGAGGACTTGGCGGGCCGAACGACGACCACGTCCGTGGTGGCCTTCGAGGTGCGGAACACCGACTACGTCCGAGCCCTCCTCGATGTGACTCCATTCTTGATCTTCCTCGTGCTCCTCGCGGCGTTCCTGACAGGAGTCCTGGTGCTCTGGAAGCGCCGGAAGAAGCGGATGGAACCAGAGAGATCCAAGGAGGAGTTGTAGCAGCAATGAGGCCTGCGCGTACGCAATACAATTCCAGACGCCGTCGTGGCGCAGTATTCAACAAGGCGTGTCGATGTGACCGTGACTGACATGCAGCCCTCCCCGCGTCAGCCTCAGCCCAACCCAATCCCGTCTTCGCGCCCTTGTCGCAGTCGTGGCCATGCTCGTGATTGGAGCGGTGTTCGGATACCTTCTCGGTAGCGCAGGCCTCCAACAGGCGACCCTTCGCGTGGACGTTGAAAATCGCTCGGCCTCGGATCTCACGGCCGGAATCTCCGTGAATGGGCGAGCGCGACAGAGCCTCGGGGTCCCTTCCGGGCAGACCGCATCCGCGGACATCCGGGTCGCGTTCGCTGCCTCGGAGGGAGCCTTCTTCGAGGTGAAGGCCGCGGCCCCGGGCCTGACAGACACCGACACGGTTTTCGTGGATCGGACCGGCACCTTCGTCGTGTCTCTGACACTAGGCTAGATTGTTTCCCCGACGGGGCCCCCGGAAGTGGCGGACGCCCTCGACGCGTTCCGACCTCGCTCCGCGCGCCAGGGGGCGGGTGAATTCGATGGGTAGATAGGGTTCGGAATGGATAGGCTGTCTGTGGAATGCGTCACGGAGGGAAAGATGGGGGCCGTGCGGAGTTTTCTGATTCCTCGTGCTCGAATGGCTTCACGTGGTGACGGAGGAAATGCTCGGCTGTCCCTCGTAACAAGCGAAAAGGGGCGCTCTTCGCGTTCCTGTCGGACCAAGGGATCGGAATCGTGCGGCTCCCCGAGAGGGAAAGGGAGGCCCTCGCCCGCGACCACGACGTGGGCCCATTCCGGGCGGGTACCCGCGTGGTGCGGCATCGGGACGCCGTCGAAGCGACCGGCTCCGCGGATGTCAAGGGGTCCCTGAGGTGCGTCCGGCGGAGCTACGAATCGGCACTACCCTCGAACGAATCGCGAGGTCGTGCCCGCGATGATGAAAAAAGCGGAGCCGCGGATGAGGATGGAGCGGGAGCCGTGCGACGCGTGCGGCGGCCCCACGTACGAGCTCCACTGCAAAGTCATCTGCCGGCGTTGCGGCTATACCCGAGACTGCGGGGACCCGTGATGTCGGGAATCGGGGTCCGTCCGAGCTCTCGTCGATTGACGTGATAGTCAACGGCAAATGCTTTATGCCCCCGGGCTCGTGGGGTCCGGGCCCACGATGGACGAAAACCTCCCTCGTACGGAGTTCGTCCGCCGGTCCGTCCTCGAGCGGCCCTTCGGACCCGACCTCGCGTACACGCACGATCTCCTCGAGCTCGAGCGATTCCTCGCGAGCAGTCCGCCCGGGATGGCGGGCTCCCTCGCGCTCCAGCACCTCATGAGCCGCTACCCGCGCGAGGCGGACGCGATCGTCCGCGAACTCGGCGTGCGGCCCTTCGCACCGCTCGAGGAGGCCCGCGTCGCGGCGCTCGTCGAGGAACGGTTGTCGCTCGCAGAGCGGCGTCACCCGCTCGGCCGCCGCCTGCCGACGGACCCACCCGGGCTGCTCGAGTGGTAGGCCGGTCGCCCCAAGTATAGACCTGCCCCTTCGCAGTCCATACAGGTCCGGCGAAAGGGTCTAGAGCGTCCTTCCCGTCCGAGGGGAGGGCGACCCATGTCCGCCGTCATCGAGGCCCGCGACCTCGTGAAGGTCTACGGAGACCTGCGCGCGGTCGACCGCGTGAGCCTCGATGTGCGCAAGGCGACGATCTTCTCCCTCCTAGGGCCGAACGGTGCCGGGAAGACGACGACCGTCGAGATCCTCGAAGGCCTGCGCCCGACGACGGGCGGGAGCGCCCGGATCTTCGAGACCGACATCGCGACAGACTACACGAAGATCCGAGGCCGCATCGGCGTCCTGCCGCAGGACTTCGAGCCGTTCGACCGCCTGACCCCGCTTGAGTCGATCCTCTACTGGTCCCGCCTCTTCCGGAAGACCCTCACGAAATCGGACGCGAGGGCGCTCCTCGAGGCCGTCGGACTGACCGCTCGTGCGAACGTCCAGGCGCTCCGCCTGTCCGGCGGGGAGAAGCGGAAGCTCGGCATCGCGATGTCGCTCGTGGGCGAGCCGGAACTCCTGTTCCTCGACGAGCCCACGACGGGTCTCGACCCGAAGGGGCGACGCGACCTGTGGGGTCTGATCGAAGGCATCAGGCGGGAGGGCCGCACGGTCGTCCTGACGACGCACTACCTCGACGAGGCCGAGCGTCTCGCGGACGACGTCGGGATCATGCACAAAGGCCGCATCGTCTCGCGGGGCTCCCCCGAGGCGATCGTCGCGGCGCACGGAGGGCACACGACGATCGTCCTGGGCGGGGCGGGGGAGGAGGGTCTCCGCGAGGTCCAGCGACGAGGCTTCGCGGCGGAGCTCGAGGACGGGGACGTCCTCGTCCGCGTGTCGGACCCGACGGAGATGCGCGCGGTCCTCGCCACGCTCTCGTCCATCCAGATCCGCCTCGAGGACATGTACACGCGGCGCGGCACGCTCGAGGATGCCTTCCTGCGCCTTGTCGGCGCGAAGATGCAGGAGGGGGTGCTCCAGACATGAGGAAGATCCTCACGGACATGGTCGCGTTCGGGAAGCAGTACATGCGCACGAAGGTCGGCGCGTTCTTCACGTTCGCGTTCCCCGTCCTCCTCATCCTGCTCTTCGGGGCGGTCTTCGCGCAGACGGTGTCGACGTCGTTCAGCCTCCCGGTCCAGGACCTCGACGGCACGGCGTTGAGCCGGGCGTTCGTGGAGGCGTTGAACAACACGACCGTCGCCCGGGTCTCGATGATCCCGTCGGACGTGGCCATCGAGGACCACGTGCAGGCGAACTCCCTGAGCGCGGCGCTCCTGATCCCGGCGGGCTTCGAGTCCGACATCGTGCGGAGCCTCGCCGCGAACGGGACCGTGCGCGTGAACGTGACGCTCTTCGGGGACCCCTCGAGGTCCACGTACGGTGTCGCGGTGGGCGTCGTGAACGCGGTGTCGGATCAGATGAGCTTCTCGCTGGCGGGCGCGAGGCCGATCATCGTGGTGCGACAGCAGAAGGTCGGCTCGGAACAGTTCCAAGCGATCGACTTCTTCCTGCCCGGCATCATCGGGATGACGGTCATGACGAACGCGATGTTCGCGATGACGTCGATCTGCGCGGAGTACCGCACGCGGCGCTACTTCAAGCTCCTCGCGACGACGACCCTGACGAAGGCGGAGTGGCTCGCGTCGAAGGTCTTGTGGTTCTCCCTCTCGCTGATCGTGTCCCTCTTCGTGTCCGTGGCCGTCGGGATCGCCGTGTACAACGTACGGCTCACGATTGACGGGCTCGCGATCGCGTTCATCGTCGCGGGGGCGCTCCTCTTCGCGAGCTTGGGCATGCTCCTCGGTTCGTTTGCGAAGGACCCCGAGTCCGGTTCGGCCCTGTCGAACGCGATCGGGTTCCCGATGATGTTCCTCGGCGGCAGCTTCTGGCAGCTCGAGGCGATGCCGGACTACCTGCAAGCCGTCGCGCGCGCCCTCCCGCTCACGTACCTGAACGACGGGCTCCGGGACGCGATGGTCTTCGGGAACCTCGACAAGGCGTTCCTCAACCTGGGGGTCGTCGTCGCCGTGGGCGTCGCCCTGTTCGCCGTGTCCGCTCGACTGATGTCCTGGAAGGGCCGCTAGCGACGACCTATCGAGCCCACCGCATGCCCCAGGACGCCCAGAGGATCCCGAGCATCCCGAGCACGATGATTACGGAAATGAAGAAGATGACCACACTCTGGAAGAGCGTGAAGCGATCCGCCCAGAAGCCTGCGTACAGCAGGATGAACACGAGCCAGCCGACGCCTGCGACAATCGAACCGACGACACGCGAACGCATCCCCGCGAGGTGGGGCCTCCCCATGAACTCGGATTCCGCCATGGTCTCCCGGGGCGGGGATGGGCCCGCCCGCTCTTGAGGGTTGCGTGTCTGCCGCGCGCCGACGCATCGTGGACGTCCGTCAACATCCTGCGAGGGTCGCTCGAGGGCACTCCGGCCGCCTCCTCAGGTGGTTCGTCGCGGGGCACGGGGGCCCGCGGCGGAAATCCTCCAGGTAGAGGCGTTCCTTGACGCGCATGCGGACGTGGACTCCGTCTTCTGCACACTTGAAATACTATACCGAGTATACGACGCCCGCGGCCGCGACACGGCCGGGAGGAGAAACGATGGTCTTCGTGGTAGACGATGGAGTGTTCGACGCGCCGATCGACCGGGTCTGGAAGTACCTGCAGTCGCCGCAGGACCACCAGCACTCATCGATCCCGAGGACGGAGGTCCTGGAGCAGAAGGGGAACACGGTCAAGATCCGGCAGACCCTCGCGACGCCCAAGGGGAAGGAGGAGGCCGTCCAGCAGATGGTCCTGGACCCGCCGTTCGGGTTCCGCCTCGAGACCCTCGAGGGCTCGCAGAAGGGGTCCCGGAACGTCCACACGTACGTGCCGATGGGCAGCAAGACGAAGGTGATCGTCGCAGGCGACTTCCACGTGAAGGGGCTCGACGAAACCGCGACGCGCAAGGCGATCCTCGACTACTTCGCGATGGTGTTTGACGAGGACAACCGGAACCTGCAACACATGAAGTAGGCGACCGTCGGATCGACCGCTGGCCCCGGCCACTCGCGGACATCCCGCGAGGGTCCTCAGCGATGCGTCGACGCGTCGGCGTAGTCCGAGAGCCGCCCGAGGAGGACCTCTTGCCGGTCCGGGAACACCTGCTGGAGGGCGCGCGGCCGGCCGTCCGCGAACACGTCGCCCGCATGGTGCCGGATGCCGAACTGGATAAGCGCCGTCAGGATGGGCATCGCGTCGCGGCCCTTCGGGGTGAGCCGGTATCGGACGTCACGGCGGTTCGAGGGGGCCACGATCCGCTCGAGGTACCCTTCCTCTCGCAGGGTCCGGAGCCGCATCGACAGGACGCGCGGCGTGAGCCCCGGATTGTTCCGGAGGATCTGCGTGAACGGGATGCCGGGGACGTACGACAGGTCGCGGAGGACGAGGAGCGTCCACTTCCGACCGAGGACGCCGAGGCTCGCGCGGATCGGGCACGTCTCGAACGACACGTCGGGGAGGATCGGTTCCTCCCGGGAGGGAACTCGGGATGGCAAGGGAACCACCGCTATACTTTCGCTCCCCACATCCCTCATATACTATACAAAGGATACTGCCAGGCCCGGCCTGAGGCCGGGAGATGGAGAAACGGAAGCACATGGCCGAGGACATGCCGAAGGTCGGGAGCGTCGTGCACATCGAGCTCGTGTCGAAGGAGCCCGAGAAGACGAAGAAGTTCTTCCGCGACGTCTTCGGATGGAAGTACCAGGAGAT
>JBQTHW010000247.1:0-3130 GCA_052389495.1 Methanobacteriota archaeon
GACACGATTGGCGGCGCGGTGGCGGCGGCCGCGGCGGGCGTCCTCGCCGCGGGAGGACTCGGGCAGCCGGGGGTGCTCTGGGGCATCGCGTCCGTTCTCGCCCCGCACGTCGGGTTCGCGCTCGTCCTCGCCTTCCCGTTCGCCACCTTGCGAGGGCGGCTGAGGGAGGCGATCCCGCTCGCCGCAGGGACCGCCCTGGCGGCGCTCGCCCCCGCGGTCGCCGGGCCGGGCGGCTCCGAGGCCGCGGCGCTCGCGTTCTCCGTGGGGAGTACGGTCCCGCTCGCGTGGGCCACGCGCCGCCTGTGGCGCACGTCGGACCGGACCCTCCTCGCGGCGGCGGGCGGCGCCCCGCTCCTCGCCCTCGCATGCGTCGGAGCGATCGGCACGCCGTACGCAGGGAGCGTGGGCTGGACCGTCGCGGTGCTCGCGACGGCCCCGTGGCCGTCGGCCCTGGCCGTCGACGAGGCGCGGCGCCGGTGGTTCGCCGGGGCCGTCGGGAGGACCGTCGAGCGGGCGGAGGGAGCGTACGTTCGACGGGACTACGAGCGGTCGGTCGAGGAGTTCGACCGCGCGATTCACATCTCGACGAAGGCGCCCGTGCCGGCCGACTTGCCCTGGCATGGGAAGGGCGCCGCGCTCACGATCCTCGGCCGGTACGAGGAGGCGCTCCGGGCGATCGAACGCGCGCTCGACATCAACCCGATGAACGAGGTCGCCTGGCTGAACAAGGGGAACGCGCTCACACGGATGGGGCGCCTCGTCGACGCGCTGCGGTCCTTCAACGCCGCGATCAAGGTGAACCCGGCGTACGAGGTCGCGTGGAACAACAAGGGGAACGCCCTCGCCCGCCTTGGCCAGTACGAGGAGGCGTTGCGGTGCTACGAGAAGGCCCTCGACCTTGACCCGGCCTACCGGGGGGCGTGGGTGAACAAGGGCTTCGTCCTCGCGAAGCTCGGTCGGTTCGACGAGGCCGCCGCGTGCGCCGACCGCGCGCTCGACCTCGCGGGGGCCCGCCCCGCCGGCTCCGGGTGACGTTCCCAGATTCGAGAACCGTCCCATCTCCTTCATTAGGCACTGCCGGCAAGGCTCCCTGGCGCGGCGGAGGACCTCCCCTTGCCCGGCTTCCTCGACAAGGTTTCCCTCGACCGGTTGGGGGACAAGGAGCTCAAGATCAACCTGCTGTGTCCCTACTGCAAGTCGACGCGGCTCACCCTCGCCGCGCAGCACTCGACGGGGACGCTGGACCCAGTCGTCTGCCCGAAGTGCGGCGCGCAAGTCATGCTCGACAGCCTGAGCCTCGTCGTGATGAAGGACGCGTCGACGTCCCGGCGGACGTCGGCGTGAGGCCCGCGGCGCACACGTGTCGAGCGGCGGCCCACGGTCTCCTCACGCATCACTTCTCCGCGCCGCCGCGGCCGTACATCTTGTGGTACCATTCCATGACCTCCTGGTCCGAGATCCGGTCGACCGCCTCGCCCACCTCGACCTCGTTCTCCCGCTCCCACGCGTCCACGATGCGCCGGGCCGCGGCGTCGCCCTGGAAGTCCGTCACGATGAACTCCGCCTTCCGCCGCCTCGCCTTGAAGCAGGCGGTCATCTCCGTGCCGTCGAACACGACGTAGCAGTACCCGGAATGGAACGTCGACGTGATCGCCTGGCGGAGGTAGAGGAACAGGTTGTCCATCGGCGTGAGGACGAACGTCCGGTCGCACGAGCTGCCTGCGATACGGTCGAGGTCCTCCGCGAGGATCCAGTAGAGGGTGCGCTCCCCGCGCGCGAGGAAGCCCTTCACGAGCCATCCCTCCGCCTCGAACTCCCGCAGCCGGCCCCGGATCTCCGCCATCGGGTACTCGTAGAGGGTGCACGCGGACAGGTTCTCCGCGGAGATGACGCCGTAGCTCCGGACGATCCGACGGATCACCTCCTTCCGCGCCTCGCCCGCGGAGACCTTCGGGTCGTCGACGAGCCGGATGCGGCCATCGGGGCCGCGGGCCACCCGGCAGGCCGCGAACAGCCTCTTGAGGCATGCGTCCGCCTTGCCGGCGCCGAGGTCCGCGAGAGCGAGGAGCCGCGAGCGCGAGATCGGCCCGTGGTCCGCGACGAGCGTCAGGACGTGACGGTCGTCCTTCGTCAGGCGGACGTCCTTCGCGGCCCGGAACAGACGCAGGTCGTCGTCCGTGCAGTACGTCGCGTAGCGGGGGATGCCGAGGCCCCTTGCGAGGACGCCCGCGCGGTGCAGCTTCTCGAGGGGCTCGAACGCCTTCACCCGGAGGCGCGCCGCGAAGTCCGATCGGAGTCCGAGGAGGGCCTCCGCGCCTGCGAGCGTGTTGCGGAACTGGGAGCCCGGCGCAATCCCCTGGCGGTGCAGGACGTACGCCAGGAGGGCCGGCTTCTCGAAGTCCCGCGGGACGATCGCGCCGTGCGCGAGGAAGTCCGAGAGTCGGAGAAAGCCCGCCCGCGTCCACGCGGACAGGTCCTCGACCTCCGGGACGTCCTTGCCGAGCAGGCGCGTCACGCGAAGCACGTCGATGCCCCGGAGGCGGTAGAAGTCCATCATGCGGACGAGGGCGTCGATCGCCTCCCCGAGCAGGTCCGGAGACGCGAGGTCGAGCTCGCGCACCTCGACGCACCCGCTCATCTCCCAGATCTCCGCGATCCCGGCCAGGTCGCCGTCCTTGACGATCGGGTAGAACCAGCCTTCCCCGTATCGGCCCGCGATCTGGGCCCACAGGGGCTGCGTCCACGGGTCGAGCAGGGAGAGGACGCGCGCCCGATCCCGGCCGCCCTCCCGGGCCGCCTTCCGGAGCCTCGGGAGGTCCTCCGTAAGGAGGAACATCTCGCCCTCGGACTTCCCCGTGACGAGGATGCGCGTGACCCGCCCGCGTTCCTCGAGTGCGTCGATCAGGCGCTCGAGGTCGTCCCACTCGAACCGCGCCCATTCGCGGATGCCGGCGTACGTCACGGGCCCGTGCGCCGCGAGGAACCGCAGGACGAGCTTCTCGACGGCGTCCGGGACCGGCTCCTCGGGAGGGTCGAAGGCGACGTACAGGTTCCGGGCCGTCCAGCCGTCACCCTGGAACTTCCGGATCACGTACACGTCGTAATCGAGGGTCTCGAGCGCCTCCTTGAC
>JBQTHW010000248.1:0-2088 GCA_052389495.1 Methanobacteriota archaeon
TGAAGGAGAGCCGCGTCCTCCTCGCCGCCCTGCCGGACGCCTCAGGGGTCCTCGATATCCTGCGACGGGCACTCCCCCCGAAGGCGGAGGTCCGCAAGACCCGCGAGGTGTTCCGGCACCAGGGCGTCCAGGTCCACCTCGACGCGGTCGACGGCCTCGGTCGGTTCATCGAGTTCGAGAAGGTCGTCGACGACCCCGCCGACGCGGCCGATGCACGACGCCAGCTTGAGTCCCTCAAGGCGTACTTCCAGATCGCGGACGAGGACCTCATGGCCTCCTCGTACTCCGACCTGCTCGCGCCGTGACGCGCCTCACCGTTCCCGGACGGCGGCGAGGGCCGCGAGGCCGAGGACGGAGCCCGCGGCGACCATCGCGAAGGCCGCGACGAAGGACCCCGTGACGTCCGCGAGAAGGCCCGCGAGGCCCGGGGAGATCGCGCCGCCGACGAGGCTGACCGTGTTCATGAACGCGTACGCCGTGCCGCCGAACTTCCGCGGGAGGACCTGCGCGGAGAACAGGTAGTACACGCTGAAAGGGAACTGCGCGAGGAACCCCGCCGCGACGAGGAGGGGCCCTCCGGCCAGGCCTAGGAACGGGATGCTCGCGCTCGCCGCGACGAGCCCGACGAAACCGAGGGCGGGGACCCAGCGCTTGTCGTGGGCGAACCGCGTCTCCGCGAGGAGCCCTCCGAGCGGGCGCGCCAGGATGCCCGCCGCCGGGATCGCCGACGAGAGCACGGCGATCGACGCGACCTCGAGGATCGCGGACTCCGTGAGGTAGGTCGGCGTCCAGCTCGCATAGAAGATGTACGCCGCGTAGCTCGCCGCGAACGCGGCGCCGACCTTCCACAGCTCCCGGTTCCGGAACGCGGCGAGGAAGTCCGAGACCCCGAAGGGCTCGTGGGTCCGGGCCGGGAGGGAGGCCGCGTGGGCCCGGAAGAACGGGAGGGCCGCGAGGAGCGGCACGTTGAAGGCGACGAACACAGCGGGCCAGCCGAAGGCGAGCGCGACCCACGGCGCGACGAGGTTGCCGAGGGCGACCCCCGCCGGGGGCGCAGAGAGGAACAGGCCGACGGCCCGGCCGGGGGTGCGCTCGAACGCGCGGGACACGAGGAACGCGGAGGGCGCGAAGATGAACGCGACCGGGATGCCGGCGAGGACCCGCAGGACCAGGAGGACCTCGTAGACCGGGACGAGGGTCATCCCGGCGCTCAGCCCGAACAGGGCGATCGACGAGAGGACGATCAGCTCACGCGGGTCCGTGCGGTCCATCACGAAGCCGCTCGGCAGCTGGAACAGCAGGATCGACAGGAGGTAGAACGAGATGAGGGAGCCCGCGAGCGCCTTCGTGATCCCGAGGTCGTCGATCATCGCCGGGAACACGGGCGCCGGCGAGATGTAGAACGCGTTGATGCACACGTTCACGGCCCACGTCGCGAGGAGGAACGACCGCGGTCGGAACGGGCGCGTGGCGACCGCCATCGGGTCGCCGAGCCGACCGTCCGTTATAAGCCCGCCGAACGGCCGCCGTCATGGCGTCGACGCGACGTGCAGCAGCATCCCCGCCGCGACCTTCGTCGCGCGCCGCGCGTCCTCGAGCCGGATGTGCTCGTTCGGTGCGTGCGCGAGGCTCCCCGTGTAGCCGACGCCGGGCGGGTGGACGGCCGGCGTGTCCGATCGCGTGAAGTACCACGTCGTGGAGGATCCGAAGGACCACGGGAACACGTCCGCGTCGACGCCGTAGACCTCCCGGGTCGCCGCGAGGACGGCCTGCGCGATCGAGGACGAGATCGGCGTGGACGCGGGCTCGAACGTGCCGGCGTCCTTCGTGACGCGCACGTCGTCAAACCCTCGCGCCGCGAGATGCCGGCAGAGCTTCTCGAAGACGTCGTCGGGCCGCTGGCCGGGGACCAGCCGGAAGTCGAGCTTCGCACGGGCGACGGCGGGGTTCACGGTCTTCGAACCCGGGCCCGTGTAGCCGCTCCAGATCCCGTTGATCGTGCACGTCGTCCCGTACACCGCGCGCCTCAGGATCTGGTATTTCGTCGTCCCGCCGAGGAGGTGCGTCGCGCCGTACGCCTCCTGCATC
>JBQTHW010000249.1:0-3495 GCA_052389495.1 Methanobacteriota archaeon
TGGGCGCGGCCCACGTCGGGTTCGGGGACAACCTCGTGATCGGGGGGAAGATCCATGTCGGGGTGCGGGTCGAGGCGATCCTGTCCGAGGTCGGCATCGAGGTCGACAACAAGCCGGTCGTCGAGAAGGGCCGGCTCGCGCCCTGAGCGCCCGTCAGCGGTGGTACAGCACGCTGTAGAAGCGGTTCTCCTTCGCCGTGCGCTCGAGCCGGCCGAGGATCGTGAGCCGGTACCAGCACTTCTTGCACTTGTTGTCCTTGTCGAGGTACCAGCCCGTGATGTCGAAGCCGTATCGCTTGATCGCGATCGCGCCGCATCCGGGGCAGTATGTGTGCTCGAGCGGGTGGCCCGGTACGTTCCCGATGTAGACGTACTTGAGGCCGGCCTCCTTCGCCACCGCGCAGTGCTTCTCGAGGGTCTCGACGGGCGTCCAGGGGAACTCCATCATCTTGTAGTCCGGGTGGAACCGAAGGAAGTGGATCGGGCAATCCGGGCCAAGGTTGTCGTACACCCACCTCGAGAGCTTCCGTGCGGCCTCGAGGTCGTCGCCGACCTGCGGCACGATGAGGTCCGTGATCTCGGTGTGGATCTTCGTCTTGTCGCGCATCTCGAGGATCGTCTGGAAGATCGGATCCGCGTTCGGGATGTTGATGAACTTCCGCACGAAGTTCGTCTCGCCGGAGCCTTTGAAGTCCACCGTGCAGCAGTCGAGGAACTTGCCCATCTCCGCGACCGTCTCGGGCGTGTCGTAGCCGTTCGACACGAAGATGTTGATGAGGCCGGCCTCACGGGCCTTGAGCCCGATGTCCCGCGCGAATTCGATGAAGATCGTCGGCTGGTTGTACGTATACGCGAGGCCCTGGCATCCCTGCTCGAGCGTCATCCGCACGACGTCTGCAGGCTCGACCTCGATGCCCTCGACCTTGCGGCGCTGAGAAATGTCAGCATTTTGACAATATCGGCAAAGCCAGTTACATCCAGTCGTCGCAATGCTAAAGATTTTGCTTCCTGGTCGGTAATGTGATACCGGCTTCTTTTCGATCGGATCGACATGGCCCGTGATCACGCGGCCGTACACGTACAGCCACAGTTTGCCGTCGTGCACGCCGCGCACGCCGCAGAGGCCCACCTGACCCTCACCGATCTTGCAGTACCGCGCGCATGCGGTGCACATGATCTTGGTCGTGCCCGGCACGGGCTTCCACAGTTCGACAACCTTGCCCGTCGCGTGGCCGGGCGGCTCGCGGACGTCGAGAACTTCCTGTCCCGAGATCATCTCAGCCCTCATTCCACCAGGGTCGAGTTAATACTCTTTTCGACCCGGTTTCTTCACTTGGATGGACGGAAGTGCTCCCATCCCTTCGAGCCGAGGGGCTCCCTGCCGTCCCGCATGACGAGGAGGTTCGGCCCGGCCGGCCCGACCTTCCCGACGAGCGTGATCCGGTTCCGGTCCGCACGCCGCTCCGTCTGGTAGCGGGCAAGGAGGCCCTCGAGGCCCTCCGGCCGGACCGTCGCGACGAGCTCGTAGTCGCCCCCGGAGTACAGCGCGATCTCCTTCGCCTGCGCCGCCGGCAGGGTCGCGATCCCCTTGTGCTTCGGAAGCGCCTCCCACGCGACCTGGTACGAAAGGCCCGTCATCGCGGCCATCTGCGCAAGGGTCGCGCCGAGTCCGTCCGAGATGTCCATGCAGCTCGTCACGGCGCCGGAGTCCGAGAACACCATGCCTTCCGCGACGCGCGGATACGGGTGCAGGATCGTCTGGAGCGCCTCGCTCCGCCCGCCGCCGGCGGACAGGGCGCGCATCGCATGTCCCGCGCGGCCGAGCTCGCCCGTGACGACGATCACGTCCCCCGGGCGAGCGCCCTTCCGCAGGAGGACGCGGTCCTTCCGCACGCGCCCGATCGCCGTCCCGGCGAGCGACATGACGTCCGCCTGCTTCGTGTCCCCGCCGAGGACCGGGATGCCGAACTCCCGCGCGCACCCCTCGATGCCTTGCCCGAGGCCCCGGAGGAAGTCGACGTCCGTCTCCGCGGGCAGCGACAGCGCGGCGACGAACCCGAGCGGACGCGCCCCCGCCGCCGCGATGTCGCTCAGGTTCACGGCGGTCAGGTACCACCCGACCTGGGAGGGGCTCGCCCCTTCCGGCACGTGCGTCCTCGGGTTGACGGCGTCCGTCGTGATCACGAGGTAGTCCTCGCCCCACTCGACGACGCCGCAGTCGTGGCCCAGGCCGACAGGATGCCCGCGGTCGAAGATCTTGGCGAGGATCGCGATCGCCTGTCTCTCGCCGACGTCGGAGAGGCGGGGCATCGAGGCGCGGAAGGAGGGGCGGGGATAGAAGGCTATCGCCCGTCGCCTATCCGGCGGCCCAGGCGGCCCGTTGGACGACCTCCGAGAGCGCGGGATGGATGTGGACGGCCCGCGTCACGTTGTCGACCGTGCCGTCGCCCGCCCGCATCGCGACGATCACCTCGTGGATGAGGGTCGAAGCGTCGTGGCCGAGGATGTGGCATCCGAGGATCTTCCGCGTCCCGGGGTCCACGAGGATCTTCACGAATCCCGTCCGGTCCTCGATCGCCTTGCCCATCGCCGTGTCGTAGGTCGCGTGCCTCCCGACGACGAAGTCCGCGCCGGCCTCGCGGAGCTCCTGCTCCGTCTTTCCGACGCCGGCGATCTGAGGCGACGCGAAGACCGCGTGTGGCATCGCCGCGTAGTCCACGGGGATCTTGCGCGCGCCCGTGCGCAGGTTGTCGTACGCGAACTGCGCCTCAAGGTTCGCGCTGTGTCGGAACAGGTAGTGTCCGACCGCGTCGCCGAGGGCGAAGATGCCCGGCACGTTCGTCTCGAGGTGCGCCTCCGTCACGATGAAGCCTCTCGCGTCGACCGCGACGCCGGCCTTGTCGACCGCGAGGAGGTCCGTGTTCGGGACGCGGCCCGCGGCGACGAGCAGCTGGTCCGACCACAGGACGGTCGGCTCGCCGCCGGCCACGGGGCGGATCGCGACCTCGTAGTCCGCGCCGCGCTTCGTGACGCGCTCCGCGACGTGGCCCGTGTACACGTCGTGCTTCGTCCGGACGACCTCCGTGAACGTCCGCGAGATCTCCTCGTCCTCGTTCGGCACGAGCACGTCGCGTCGCTGGACGACCCGCACCTTCGTCCCGAGGGACCCGAAGAAGTGCGCGAGCTCCGCGGCGACGTAGCCGCCGCCGAGGATCGTCAGGGCCTTCGGCTGCGTCGGCAGGCGCAACGCCTCGTCGCTCGTGACGAAGCCCGCCTCCCGGAGGCCCGGGACGTCGGGGACCGCCGGACGTCCGCCCGAGGAGATCAGGATCTTGTCCGCCGTGAGCGTCGCGTCGCCGACCTGGAGGGTCTTCGGTCCCGTGAACCGGCCCGACGTCGGGTAGTACCTCGGATTCTCGGACGTCGCGTAGTACGCGCGGATCTGCTCGGACTCGTGGTCGACGTGCTCCGCGACCCGCTTCACGATCGAGGGGAA
>JBQTHW010000250.1:0-9585 GCA_052389495.1 Methanobacteriota archaeon
GGGATCGCGTTCCAGATCGTGGACGACATCCTCGACGTGATCGGGGACGGCGCTCGGCTCGGGAAGCGCGCAGGCACGGACCTCCGGGAGGGGAACGTGACGCTCGTCGCGATCCACGCCCTGAACAACGGCGGCGCAATCGACCACGAGGACCTTGCGCGGATCATGCGGAGCCGCCACAAGGCGGACGGGGAGGTCGACCGCGCGTTGCGGATGATCCGCGACGCCGGGGCGGTCGAGAAGGCCCGGGCCGACGCGAGACACTTCGGCGCGCTCGCGAAGGAGTCCGTCGTCCCGCTCCCGGACTCCGAGGCGAAGGCGAGCCTGCTCCGCCTCGTCGACTACGTCCTCGCCCGGGACGCGTAGGGGTCGGGAGGGACGCGGTGCGCTACGACGTGATCGTCGTCGGGGCCGGTCCCGCGGGAAGCACGGCCGCCCGGTACGCCGCGAGGCGCGGTCTGAAGGTCCTCCTCCTCGACAAGCGCAAGGAGGTCGGCGTGCCGGTGCAGTGCGGGGAGTATGTCGCGACGAACGAGGAGGTCCGGGCGATCTTCCCGACGGTCACGGACCTCAAGGACCTCATGTCGGCGCCCTACCGGACGAGACAGATCGACACGCCCGTGATCCGGATCTTCACCCCGAAAGGCCGCCGCTACGACGTGCCGTTCCAGGGCTTCACGGTCGCCCGCGACAAGATGGACCAGGGGATCGCGGCTCAGGCCGTCGAGGAAGGCACGGAGCTTCTCACGGAGACGTCCGTGACGGGCGTGCGCGGAGAGGACGTCGTCACGAACCACGGCACGTTCCACGGGCGCGTCGTGATCGGCGCCGACGGGCCTCGGTCGACCGTCGCGAAGAGCGTCGGGCTCCCGTGGCCCGTGTCCGCGCCCGCGATGAGTACGACGGCGTACGGGGAGTTCGGCGACGCGACGGACCTGTTCTTCGGGAACCTTGCGCCCGGCGGGTATGCGTGGATCATCCCGAAGGGCGAGTGCGCGAACGTGGGGCTCGGGACCTGGCAGCACTTCGATGGCAACCTGCGGCGCCTGTTCGACGCGTTCGTCGGGCGGCAGGGCCTGCGACCGGGTAAGGCGACGGGGGGCTACGTGCCCGTGATGGGCCCCGTCGCGGCGACCGTCAAGGGGAACGCGCTCCTCGTCGGGGATGCGGCAGGGCACGTCATGGCGACGAACGGCGGCGGGATCAACGTCGCGATGATCGCAGGGCGCATCGCCGGGGAGACGACCGCGGACCACGTCCTCTCGGGCGCGCCCGTCGAGGCGTACGAGCGGCGGTGGCGCGCGGCGGTCGGCGGTCCCCTCGCGGAGGGCGCGCGGATCAAGAAGCTCGCGGATCGCTTCTTCGGGAGCGACCGCCTCCTCGAGGCCGCGATGCTCCTCCTTGGACGGCGGCGCATGGCGCGCGCGATCCGGTGCGAGCCGCTCTTCTTCCCTCGCTCCGCCAAAGCCTTATAGAGGCCAGCCGGTTCGCACGCGTGCGGATGGACTTCCAGTTTCTCGGAGGAGCCTCCGAAGTGGGCCGCCTCGGGATGGTCTTGAAGCGCGGGCCCACCTCGATGCTCTTCGACTACGGGCTCCTGCCGCGGGACCCGCCCCTCTACCCGATCCCCGCCCCTCCCGTCGACGGGATGTTCGTGAGTCACGCGCACCTCGACCACAGCGGGATGATTCCGTGGATCACGCGCCGCGCGGATGTCGACGTCGTGATGACGCCGCCCACGGCGGACGTGGCGGACCTGCTCCTCGCGGACAGCCTGAAGATCGCGGACGCAGAGGGGTACGACGCGCCGTTCGACGACCGCGACCTGAAGGCGGCGAGGCGGCACTACCGGACCGTCGACTTCGGTGACAACGTCGACGTCGGCGAGCTGGAGGTCACCGCGCACCCGGCGGGGCACATCCCCGGGGCGACGATGTACGAGGTGAACGGGACGGAGACCCTCCTGTTCACGGGCGACCTTCACACGCTCACGACGGACCTCGTGTGGGGCGCGAAGCCGGTGCGGTGCGACACCCTCGTGATCGAGTCGACGTACGCGGGCCGTCAACATCCGGAACGGCTCAAGGCGGAGCACGCGTTCCTGCGGAAGATCGAGCAGGTCGTGAACCGCGGCGGGCTCGCCCTCATCCCGTCCTTCGCGGTCGGCCGCACGCAGGATGTGATCCTGACCCTCGCGAAAGCCCGGTACGAGGTGTGGCTCGACGGCATGGGGAAGACGGTGAACCAGATCTACATGGAGCACCCCGAGTACGTGCGATCCGTGAAGAAGCTCCGGCAGGCGGTCCATCGCGTCAAGGCCGTCCACAGTCGGCGCGGCGCTCAGCTCGCCCTCGAGGGCGAGGCGATCGTGACGACGAGCGGCATGCTCGACGGCGGCCCCGTGCTGCGCTACCTCGAACGGATCCGGGAGGACCCGAGGAGCGCGATCCTCCTGACCGGCTACCAGGTCGAGGGGACGAACGGCCGGAGGCTCGTCGACGAAGGCGCGATCGACCTGTACGGCGTCACGGTCGACGTCAAGTGCGAATGGCAGAAGTTCGACTTCAGCGCGCACGCCGGACACGACGACCTCGTGCGGTTCATCGAAGGATGCGATCCCCAGCGCGTCGTCCTGATGCACGGCGAGAACCGAGAGATCCTTGCGGAGGCCCTCGAGGGCCGCGAGGTCGTCTTGCCGCTGGAGGGAAAGTGGTACGGCCTCTAGACGCCGACCGTCTTCGCGATCATCGCGCGTAGCGCCTTGCCGGCGTACTTCAGGAGGCGCGGCTCCTCCCGGAGCAGGGCCCAACCGACCTTCGACGGAAAGTCGATGTCCCCCCGCCTCTCGATGAGCTCGAGCACCGCGGGATTGTCGAGTAGCCCGAAGATCTCCTCGAACTGATCGTCCGTCAGCTTCGCGAAGCTCTCGTGGATCGCGAGGTCCTTCCGCAGCTCCTTCCCGATCGAACGGGTCCACGCCTTGTGGTATCGGTGCATCATCCGGGCGCCGTAGTCCTCCGCCTCGAGCGCCTGGACCGCCGTGTCGGCGGCGAGACTCGCGCACAGCAGGCTCGTGAAGATCCCTCCGCCGCTCGTGGCCTTCGCGTGGCACGCGGCGTCCCCGACGACCATGACGTTGTCCGCGTGGCTCCGTCGCGGGAAGCCGAGCGGGATGCCCCCCGCGATGTACAGGATCGGCTGCGCACCCTTCGTGTATTGCCGCACGACCGGGCGGTCGAGCATCTTCTGGAGGAACGCGTAGGCGTTCCCCTCCCCCACGCACAGCCCCACCCGGGCGGTGTCGCCGCTCGGGATGATCCAGCCGAAGAAGCCGGGGGCGAACGCATGCCCGACGAACAGCTTCACGAGCCCCGGATCGCCGCGGACCCCGACCATCTCGACCTCGAAGCCGGGGAGGATCTTCCTCGGGCGGAGGATGTTGAACCACTTCGCCACGTTCGAGCGCACGCCGTCGCACCCAACCAGGATCTTCCCGCGCAGGCGCCGGCGGGCCCCGTCGCGGTCCACGACGAGCTCGACCCTGCCGTCCGTGCGGCTCGCGGCCTGGGCCTGCGTCCCGAGGAACGTGTGAGCCCCCGCACGGACCGCCTCCGTGACGATCGCCCGGTCGAACATCGCGCGGTCCACGACGACGGCCTCCGCATCGTGCCCGTCGATTCGAATGCGTCGACCTCCGGGGGAGAAGATCTCCGCCCCATGGACCTCGCCGATGATCGTCTCCTTGCACGACACGTAGTCGAACACGCGCGGGGTGACGAGGCCGCCGCACTGGATCGGCTCGCCGACCTCCCGGTGTTCCTCGATCAGGGCGACCTCGTAGCCCGCGCGCGCGATCCGCTCCGAGACGAGCCCGCCCGACGGCCCGGCGCCGACAACGAGGACGTCGAAGGCGTCCGACGCGCGGCCCACGGACCTCCTCACTCCCGGAGGTTCATGATGATTTCGAGGAAGTTCTCCAGGTGCCGCGACAGGGACGCGTTGTCCGTATAGCCGCACGCGCTCAGGTCCGGCGACGCGATGAGGGCGCTCGCGCCGTCCACGATCACGTCCGTCGCGATGAGCCCCTTCCGGTACACGGCCGCCGCGCCTTCCGGGATCTTCTGGCCGGGTTCCGTGATTACCGTGACGCGGATCCCGCGGGCGATCGCCTGTTCGACCTTCTTACCCAGGGTCTCCCGGATCTCCGAAAACGTCGGCGTCGAGACCATGAACGTCTCGGAGGCCTCCTCGAGCAGCTCGCCGATCTTCTCGAGGACTCGGGGCTTCGTCGTGATCGTGTAGACGAGCTGCGGCTCCCCCTTGTTCCGGAGCACCTCGTGGAGCAGGTCGAGCTTCGCGAACGTGTCCTCGAGATGCTCGATCACGCGCTCCTTGACCTTGCTCGGCGCCTCGGGCTTGAAGATCGTCGGTCGCCCGCGCGTCGAGATCGCGAAGCCCTTGTTGCACAGGCTCTGGAGCACCTTGTACGACGACGTCCGCGGGATCTTCGCGGTCTCTGCGATCGTCTCCGCGCTCCCGAACCCGTGCGCCACGAGCGCCACGTAGCCGCGCGCCTCGTAGCTCGAGAGGCCGATCGACTCGAGGGTCTTCGTGACCTTCTCCGACTCCCTCTCGAGGTCGATCCCGGACTCGATGAGCTTGGAGACCTCGGAAGGCATCACGGGCGCGTGCAACGCGCCGTGCGCGTTTAACGTTTTTCTACGGCCCGCGTGCGGACCCGTCGTGCCACGCTCATGCGGCCGGCGTCGGACTCCGCGTTCGACAGGAAGACAGAAGGCTTTATCATCGCCCCTCCTCTTCCGCGGCGTCGGATGCGCTCCGCCCGCCTCGCCCTCCTCGCGTACCTCGCGGCGTCGCTCGTCCTGTGGAGCCTCGTCCCTCCGGGGTTCGCGCAGGGGGTGACGGGCGAACTAATCGTCCAGACGGACTTCGAGCTCATCGGCACGTCCGAGCTGAACGGCGGCGGCCACGTCACGTGGATCCTCACGGGCGACGAGGCCGGCGACCTGCGCCGGAAGATCGTCGCGATGTTCGACGAGTACTCGCAGATCCCCGCGGGCTTCCCGGTCGAAGGCACGACGACGTCCCGGAGCCAGAACGGGCTCATCGACCTCGGGGAAGCGGGGGCGTACACCGCACGGCTCGAAAACAACATCGAAGGCTTCCCGCCGGGCTCGCCCGGGCTCGACGCCGGGTACTTCCGCCTGATCGCCTCCGACCTCCTGTTCCAGGGTTCCATCGAGACGAGCACGACGGGCCTGGTCGGGACGGATCCGAGCGATACCTCGAACCTCGAGATCCGCTTCTTCTTCAACGGCCGGACGACCACGCAGGACGCTGTCCTGCCGCTCCCGACCCGGGCCTTCGCGGACGCCCTGCACGACGTCTTCTCGTTCCGCCGCGCGCAGGCGTCGAACCTGACCGGGAGCCCGTGGCCCCTGCTCGCGGAGGACGGCTGGAACGTCGTGACGGTCGGAAACGTGACGGCTCTGTGGGCGGGCGACATCGCGACGGGTCGATACGTGAACGGCGCCTCGAACGCGACGCGCACCGCGGAGCTCGTCGCCTCCGCGGTCCCGGCCCTCGACCTCCGCTTCGCGACGACCGCGTACGCCGACGTGACGTATCGCGGCCGCGTGGCGGACCCGAACGACGTCCTGAGGTTCGAGGTCGCTCGTGACGCGCCGACCTTCTCCACGTGGACGGAGGTCGGCCGCCTCAGCGCGACGAGCGGCGCATGGCGCACGGAGCGTATCGACCTGAACCTGTTCCTCGGTCAGCGAGCCCGGTTCCGCTTCCACTTCACCTCGGACGGGACGGGCGTCGACGAGGGCTTCTTCCTCCGGGACTTCGCGATCGTCGCGCCGTCGACGTACGAAGGGGTGATCGTCGAATCGCAGGCGCACTACCTGATCGGCACGCTCAGCTTCGCCGACCCCGCCGTCCCCGTGGGCGGCCTGAACGTCGTCCGAACGCCGGGCGGCGAGATCGCCTGGTACGGCGCCACGTGGGCCACCGCCGCGCCGCCGCCCGACACGGTGCGCTTCCAGACGTTCAACGCGCTCGAGAACCCGCAGGCCCTGTTCGTCCTGATGATCGTCGCCACGTACACGATCTCGCGTTCCCAGGAGGTCGCGTGGGACCGCTTCCGCGACGCGCACGCCGCGCCGATGCGGGCCGGCCTCGAGAGGACCCGGTGGCTCCACATCACCGGGAAGGCCGTGATGGCCGCGCTGATCCTCCTGTACTTCCTCCCGACGGCGTTCGTCAACCTCGGCCTGCGCGTGTTCGTGTCCGGCCCCGCGTACTGGCTCCTCGCCGTCACCCTGGCGATCGCCCTCGCGCTCGGGACCCGGCTGGCCTACCAGGTCCGCCTCGAGCGGGCGGCGCCACTCGGCGTCACGAAGGAGGGGATCGCGGCACCCGCCGCGAAGCAGGCGGAGGGCCACTGCACGCACTGCCTGCGCGAAATCGGAAGGGAGGACCGTACGTACGAATGCGCGTGCGGCGCCGGCTACCACCTCACGTGCGCGTCGGGCCTCGAGCGATGCACGAAGTGCCGCAGATCCATGGCCCTCGAGGTCGTCAGCTAGGCGCGATCGGTGTCCGTCCGGTGCGCGTCGTGCGGCGAGACGCAGACGATCCCCGAAGACACGGATCCGCGCGCGGCGAAGTGCGAGGCGTGCGGACGGCCGCTTCGGCACCTCGAGGAGGGCAAGGGCTACCTGCTCGTCGCAGCGAACCCCGCGATCGCCTTCGCCTGGCTCCACGACCTCGTGAAGGGCGGGAAGCCGGGCCTCGTCCTCTCGCCGGCGGCCCCGGAGCGCCTGCGCCTGGAGTACGGCCTCCAGGGGATCGACGTCGTCCACGTGTCGCCGTCCGCCGCGAAGGGGGTCGACCCGAAGCGTCTGGACCCGGACGGACTCCGAGCGATCCTCCCACTCTCCCGCTCCGACAAGGGCGGGGTCGTCCTGTACGACGGACTCGAGGCGTTCGTGCGCGAGGCGTCGCTCGCGGAGGTCACGAAGTTCCTCCGGAAGGCGAACGACATGGCGTTCGTGCACCGCATCACGGTCATCGCGCGCCTCACGCCGGGCACCCTGGGCGACTCCGAAGTCGAGCGCCTCGGGACGGAGTTCGACGAGTCGATCGACCTCACCGCGCGCGACTGATCACGGGGCGGGCCCCTCCCACCGTGGGCCGAGGGCGTGGGGGACGCCCAGGTGGTCGAGGATTCTCCCCACGACGAAGTCGACGAGGTCGTCGATGGTCTCCGGCCTTCCGTAGAACCCGGGCATTGCCGGGAGGACGACGACCCCGAGGTTCGCGAGGCGGAGCATCGCCTCGAGGGCGATCGGGCTCAGCGGCGTCTCGCGCGGCACGAGGATGAGCGTCCGGCGCTCCTTGAGGGCCACGGCGGCCACCCGGGTCACGAGGTTGTCCGCGATCCCCGCGGAGACCTTCGCGAGGGTCGTCCCGCTGCACGGCACGACGACGAGCGCCTCGAACGGGTGCGTGCCGGAGGCCACGGGCGCGGCGAGGTCGTCCCCGCGGTACACGTTCCGTGCGCCTGCCACGAAGGCGTCCCGCGTGAGGTCCGTCTCGAGGCGGAGGACCTCCTCCGCGTCCCTCGAGACGATGACGTCCGCCCGGTCGCCGAGCATCTCGATGAGGCGCCTCGCGTACGCGATCCCGGAGGCGCCCGTCACGCCGACGACGAACCGCGAGGGCGAGCCCACGGCGGGCCTCAGAGCGGCGGCGCGGATGAAGGTTCCGCGCTACGCGCGCCGGACCGCGAGGCTGTAGAAGGCGAGCAGGAACCCCGAGCCGACGACGACCGCGCTCACGGCGTACACCACGTAGACCCCGAGGACCTGCCCGTACGTCGCGTCCGCGGGCAGCGTCGCGAAGGCGAAGTCCGCCACGGCCGTCAGGATGTACCCGACGAACACGATCACGCCGCCGAGCAAGGTGAGCCAGTTCGCCTGCACGGGCGGCTTCGGCGCCCACGTCGGCGACCATCCCGGCGGCCACACACCCGTGGCGGGCGGCGTCGGCGGAGACTGGGTCGGAGGCGGCGAAGCCATGGACGGCGCGGAGCGCACCCCGACGCTACAAAGGTATCGCCGCGCCCCTCCATGGGTGGGCGGGAGCAAGTCTTCTTATACGTCCTCGATTTATGAAGCCCGAACCTCCGCGAGTGCGAGCCATGCCGACCGCGTACGACGTCCCGCCGGGGCTGCTCATCGAACGGCTCAAGGAGCGGCTCCAGCAGGACGGCAAGGCGAAACCCCCGGAGTGGGCGCCGTACGCGCGCACGGGGGTCCACACGGAGAAAGCGCCGAACCAGGCGGACTGGTGGTACCGGCGCGTCGCGGCCGTGCTCCGCAAGGTGTACGTCCACGGGCCGATCGGGACGGAACGGCTCGCCGCCGAGTTCGGCGGGCGACGGGACGACGGCTCCGCGCCGTACCACCCGCGCCAGGGCTCCCGCTCCGTCGCCCGCGAGGCGATGCAGCAGCTCGAGGCCCTCGGCTACCTGTCGAAGATCGAGAAGCGGGGCCGCGTCGTGACGGCGCAGGGCCGCAAGCTCCTGGACAAGCTCGCGACGGAGATCCTCAAGGACCTCGCGAAGGACCGCCCGGAGCTCGCGAAGTACACGGGAGGCCGGTGATGGGCGTCGACGACGAGGAGCTCGACGCGATCCGCCGGCGGAAGCTCCTGGAGCTCCAGGCCGCCCAGCAGGACGCCGCCTCGCAGCAGGCGATGCGCGAGCAGGTCCAGGCGCAGCGGCAAACGATCCTGCGGCAGATCCTCACACCCGAGGCGCGGGAGCGCCTCGGCCGGATCGAGCTCGCGTATCCGGAACTCAAGGAAAGCATCGAGAACCAGCTCATCTCGCTCGCGCAAAGCGGGCGTGTGCAGCGGATGATCGACGACCCGACCCTGCGGCAGATCCTCGAGCGCGTGATCCCGAAGAAGCGAGACATCAAGATCGAGCGGCGGTGAGCGATGGCGAAGAACAAGCCCCACGCGAAGAAGCTCCGCCTCCTGCGCAAGGTGAAGAGCAACCGGCGTGTGCCTGCGTGGGTCATGCAGCGCACGAACCGCCGCTTCGTCCGGCACCCGAAGCGACGCAGCTGGCGCCGCAACAAGCTCAAGATGTGAGACCATGGCGGAGCAGGAGGAGGAACGCATCATGGTCATCCCCCTCCGCGCGATCCGCGCTGCCTCGCGGACGGACCGGGCTCCGCGGGCGATCAAGGCGATCCGGGAGTACGTGAAACGGCACCTGAAGCCGGACCGAATCTTCATCGACGACGTGCTGAACGAACGCATCTGGGCCCGTGGCCGCGAGAACCCCCCGAGCCGGATCCGGGTCAAGGCGATCAAGTTCGAGGACGGCTCCGCCGTCGTATCCCTCCCGGAGGACTGAGGGACCCGCTTGCTCAGGCGCCTTGACGTCGGGGGGAACCCGTACATCGGTGTCCTGTGCGCGGCGAACGACGACATCCTGATCGCGCCGCCGCAGCTCCCGAGGTCCGCCGTCCGGCGGATGACGGA